>JAYTAK010000423.1:0-4176 GCA_043737515.1 Candidatus Kuenenia sp.
GGAACGCTGCCAGATAAATCAGGATCGGATGATCCTGCTGATACTGTCGAAACGCCGCTTCCCGCGTCGCCAGCTTTGCCAGAGTCAGCTCACTGCCAAACATCCAGAATCCGGTCCCCGCCGCTGCCACGAACAGCACCAGGACGGCATGTCGAGAAAAACGTTCATCAATCATATGGGTGTTTGCTGCACCAGGTGTTGGATGATGTGTCAGGTTTGACGGACAACTACGCAAGGGAAATTTCCCGTGCCATCGAAGGCACCTGCTTCGCTCACGGCTGAAGATCGCTGAGCGGGTTGCGTTGCTGCAAGACAACGGTCCCTTTTTCATCGCAGACCTGCAGACGGATGACAGGGTCTTCGGCGGTCCAGTCGATCAGGATGTTCCCATAATTGACATCGAAGAACGTCAATCCCGTGCGGTAAGGATTGATCTCATTTGCAAATCGGACACCCGCTTTCGTGAAGTTGCCGCTGGGAGCATTCAGGCTGCTGCTGGTGACTTCGTGCAATGGGTAGCCGATGCCGAGCGGATCACTTTTCGACAGCGTGGCCAGTTCCGCAAGATGTCGGTCGCCGCTGATCATCACGATGCCAGCAGCATGAGAATCACGCAACAGCCGAAACAAGCGTTCTCGCTCCTTCGGGAAATTACCCCACATTTCTGAGCCGTGCTGATTGGAAAGCACCTGATAACTGGATCCGATCACGCGCACTTTTGCAGGGATCTTCAGTTGCTCGGCGAGCCATGCCCACTGCGCGCTGCCCAGGACAGTCGCGACGTCATCTGTGTTGGGTGCGTATTTGCCGCGATAGCCTTCACCTGGTTCTCGGGCATCATAGCCCTTCTTTAACGGGCCGCGAAAATAGCGCGCATCCAGCAGAATGACCTGCACTCGCTTGCCAGCCGGACCATAGACCTTCGACCAGTAAACGCCTTCCTGTGTTCTTCGGGGATCATTCTTTTCGATGCCGAGGAAATCCAGAAACACCTGTTGCGATTCCCGCCGCATCGTGAACTCAGCCCCGGAATCATCTTTGCCGTAGTCGTGATCATCCCAGGTCGCCACCACAGGACACACTTGCCTGAGCTTCTTGAAACCTGGCTGCTCATTCAACATTGCGTACTTCGCGCGCAGCATGTCCATGTCCGGGCTGTCACCGTAGATGTTGTCGCCAAGAAACACGAACAGCTCCGGCTGACCGGCCACAATTGCTTCCCAAATCGGCTGAGGCTGATCCTGCTTCGCACAGGATCCGAACGAAATCCTCGACAGTGGCGCATCATTCGCCCGCACTGCCTGGCACAACGGCAGTGACGTCAGGCAGCAGCCGACAATGACGATGGATCGACACACAATTCGAAGTGCCCATGATATCTTGCACATTGCGATTCCCTTTTCAAAACGGATCGAGCCATCACTCTTTCTTTGCCGCCAATGCCGCCTCGATCGAACGCACGACTTCCCCCGCGAGTACTTTTGAACCCTCGGGCGTGAAGTGAACGTTCTTTGGCTGCTGGATGTCCTTGAGTCGCGGCAGAGCGAATGCATGCAGATCGTCAACGGCGATCCCGTGTTCTTCCATTACCTTGGCGGCAATCTGATTGTAAAGCACCGCTTCGTCGGCAATGCGTCCTCCTGATCCTTCCGGCACGGGAGTTGTCGTACACCAGATGAGCTGTGCCTTCGTCTGTTTCAGTCGATCAACGAGCTTGCGAAGATTGGCTTCGTAGTCTTCCACTGGCACCTGATGCCGCGCGCCTTCCACAGAGGGTTCTGCACGAGTCTTAGCGTCGGCTGCGAAGAACACCATGTCATGCAGACCAAAGTTGAAATGAATCACATCCCATTGGCCGTCTCCGAGCCATTCGTCAATCGATTCCACACCGCGGGTCGTCGGTCCACAATTTGTCAAAGGACGGATCACATTCGCTTTGCCTTTCAACAATTCGCGAACAGGAAGCGTATAGCCGATCGAAATCGAATCACCAATCAGCAGCACTCGCGGCAGCCCCGCCTGTTCCTCCACCTGAACCAGCGCCGGCTGTTGCGGACGTTTCTTCGTGTCAGCTGCAGCTTTCTGCTTCGTTTCCTGAGCCATCGCCTGTGAGCAAAGAAGGATCACGAGCAGCAGATATCGGGGAATCGCCGATCGCGAAATAATCTTTGCGGGCGACGTGCAATGCTGAATCACGGTTTTCTCCCTTGCAGCGGAACGTTAAACGGGCGAGTTGCGATTCGCCAGACGGTAACAGGATAACACGATTCTCGATCCGCATGAATCAAGGACGTCGAGTATCACTGCACTGTCAGGCTCTGACATGCCGGTGCTTTGGAGCTGCGGTGTTCGCACAAAAACGGGGCAATCTTTGCGTGTAACCGCTGCAATCGGAACACGGCTGCGGCAGGAGAGGGCTGTGAGACAGCGAAGAATGCGGGAATTCTGCGGACTTTCAGGGTTCTGGCGCAGAAGAAAGCTGTGCCGGGATTCGGCATTTGACCAGCCAGCTTTCTCGCCATATAGTCGTTTTGTCGTAAAGTTGATTCAAGGTTATCGCTAAGGTGGACAGCGAAGTTCACAAACAGCAGGCGATGCCAGCAGCCAACAGTTGATAAGTCTGATTTCTCGGAGGGAATCAAATCTTCAGGCAAGACGCCGCTCGGTGACACGCTACTGAGACATGTGATCGGAAACTGCAATCCTTGCAGCGATGATCGAAGGGAAAGTCATGCCGATGAGTCCATGGATTTGCAAAGTCCGGTCGCTGCTGTTACTTGCACTGGCGGCATTGCTGGTGTCGTCTGGAGCGGCAGCAAAGGAGGTCTCAGGTGTCGATCTTTCCCGTTATGCCAATGCCGACGAAGCGAAACTCGCCGGCGAACAACTTGAAAACAGTCGGCAGTGGGTCGAAGCCATCACGCTGTATGAAGCGTCGCTCGAACAGTGGCAGAACGACGAAGGGCTCAAGTACGCTCTGCGACGCACGCGAATTCACTTCGGGGTCGATCGCCGCTATTCGGATCGCAGCTTCGAGAATCAATTGCTGTCCAAAGGCCGCGCGGAAGCACTGGATCTTTACGAAGATATTCTGTCACGCGTTCAATACGAATACGTTGACAGCGTTTCAGCCACGCGCTTTGTCGCGCATGGCACCGAAAGCCTGTACATGGCGCTCAAGAACGAAAAATTTCTTGGTCGCAACGTGAAACCCGGGAGTGATGAAGCCGTCGAACGTGTTCGCAATGTGCTGATCAAGGACTACTGGAATCGTCGGCTTGAAACACGGATGGACGCGCGATCGGCTATCACCACTGTGTGCGATCTGTGCGAGCGCGAACTAGGGATTACCGGCGCGGCAGTTGTCATGGAATACATCTTTGGCGGCTGCAATGCTCTCGACGAATACAGCAACTTCCTCACGCCCGATCGATACAACGATCTGTTCGGAAGTATTCAGGGAGAACTGGTCGGGATCGGCATCGAGATGAAAGGCGTCAAAGGACGCGGCATGCATCTCGTCAATGTGCTGCTGGACAGTCCCGCCGAACGCGGTGGCTTGCAGCCGGATGACTATATCGTCGCGATTGACGGCCAGGACTGTCGCGATCTTTCGACCGACGATGCAGCGCGCCTGCTGCGAGGTACCGGTGGCAGTCAGGTGAAACTCACGTTCGAATCCCCCGGAGGATCCCAGAAATCCAGTACGTTCACTCGGCAGCGCGTGCAGATTCGCAGCATCACTCGTACTGTCATGCTGGATGAGACGCAGGGCATTGGATACATCCGCATGGAAGGCTTTCAGAACAATACGGCTGAGGAACTGGATGAAGCGTTGCGCACACTGGAACGCAAAGGCATGAAGGCTCTTATCTGGGATCTGCGAGGCAATCCGGGGGGACTGCTGGAGACTGCTGCGGCCGTCATTGAACGCTTTATTGATCGCGGTGTATTGGTTTCCACAGAAGGCCGAGCCCCGGAGCAATCACAGGTTTTCCAGGCACATGGCAATAATGTGCGGCATTATCCGCTGACGCTGCTGGTTGACGAAAACAGTGCCAGTGCCAGTGAGATTGTCGCCGGAGCGATCAAGGATCATCATCGCGGGACAATTGTGGGACGCAAGACCTACGGCAAGTGGTCGGTGCAGAGCATCATTCATCTGCCTGGTGAGAC
>JAYTAK010000424.1:0-4172 GCA_043737515.1 Candidatus Kuenenia sp.
AGATTGTGCGCGACGTTCTGCGCACGACAAAGTACGATGTCGGCTCATGCCGCCGAATGTTGTGCCAAGTGCTGTGACGACTGTGCCGCCGCCTGCGAGAAGATGGCTGACGACAAGCAGATGGTTGCCTGCGCCAAGTCTTGCCGCGCGTGTGCCAAGGAATGCCGCGAAATGGCCAAGATGACGAAGTAACTTTCGAAATCTCTTCAAACGAGTTTCGGGTCCAGGCAGTGTGGTTGAGGGCGTTCATCGCTGTATGACTGCAGGACGAAAAGATGCGCGCAAAAAGCTTGGCGCGGGCTTCGCCCGCAACCCAAAGTAGCCATCACGCTCCGTCGTGATGAGCATTTGTCAATCGACATTCATCAATCGAGTCGGGGTTGCACAATCAGCGCCATGGCATGGGGCTGAAGGACAATCGAGGCGGGATCTTCATTCATGTGGCCCTGTTCGAGGCTCGTCACGGCGGAGCGTGACGGCTACTTTGCGATTTGCCCGCCACTGAGGCCGAACCCTGGTGAGAACGAAATTTATCAACGAGAACAACCTCTACAAACCGACGCCTGATAAACTTCGCGGCACGACAAGAAATCAACTGTTAGTAGTACAGACGTGGGGAAGAAAGGATCTAAGTGCTGACATAGGGTTAATTTTCGGGGGAAGCAAGACATCCATAGGAAATGCAGATTCAGTATCGTCAACGGCTTGTTCCTGCGCCTCTGCCACCGACTTTTCTTCCAATGGAATCGTTCCGCCCACCATGCGTTCGAGCGTGCTGAGTGTCTGACGCAACTGGCTCTCCTGTTGACTGAGCATCACGCAGAATTTCAACAATTGCCGCCAGTTATCGACCAGTTGCAGGAAGTCCGACTGTCCGACTCGATACGCCTCAAGGGAGACTTCGAGGGTCTCTTCCGACTTGGGAATAATTTCGTTCCGGAACAACTCAGCCAGGTCGCGCTGGCTGAGCGCCTGCGTAAACAGGTCTTTAATCTCCGCCTGAGTGTTACGTCTGGAAAGTACTGCAGCCGTGCATAATCCTGAGTCCGAATCGTCTGCGCAGATCGACAGCCCAACAGTGTCAGAAGAGTGACCGCCGCGCGTGCGCCCTGCTGCTTCTCTCAGAACTCAGGTGCCCGTTTTCGCTTCCGCAGGATCGAGCGGCAAAGGCAGACCAAGAGCCGTCAGCACATAGCGTTGAAAGTAATAGATGCGTTCTTCCCGCGAACCGAGGACTCCCGGATGGCGACTGCGTGCGAGGCCTGTCTGTTGAGAGACGTAGATCCCCAGATCCTCTTTCTGAATGCGGAGCGTCCTGGCTTTCCCGATTCGCCAGACCAACGCTGAAACCAGACTCGCCAATGGTCCTCGACGATTCCCTCTCAAGGCAAACATCCGCACTCGGATCCTCACCGTTGTCGGAGACGTGGGCAAATACATCAGCGCGTAGCTGAATGTATCGCTCGACACCAGAATCGTATTGGGATGAATGTGGCGATGCCGATGCTGCACGGTGGGCACTGCCTCAAGCCATTGATTCAGTCTGGCCTGCATCAGCTCCATTCTTGAATCGACCTCGTAAACCAAAGCCGTGTAGCGCTCATGCAGCAAATGTTGAGTCTGCTCTTCCGGGGGCAGGCAATCACCAAACGTTTTTGGATGCAGCGACGGAAGGTGATAGGACTCAAGAGTGTTCTCGACCGGAACTTTCCAGTTTGCATTGCAGTCATATTCCCAGATGTGCCGCATGCTCCACACCGGCGAAGCATAGGCCAGCGCCACTTCTTCGAAGAATGGTTCCATCCATTCACGGAGCGACACGGCGTTTGCGTCGAGCGACACGAACAGCAGGTCTCCGCAGGCTTCGATCCGGAACATGTTGAGACGCGAGTGATCGCGATCCCATGGACGAAAACAGCGGGCCTCCGGAATCTTTGCCGTGCATCCCTGATCATCATACTCCCAGCCATGGTACTGGCATCGCAGGTTCGGCTGGTTACCGGTCGCAGCGTCTGTCAGCATGCAGTGCCGATGCGAACAGATGTTTTCGAATGCCAGAAATCTTCCGCCCGAGTTTCGAATCAGAATCGGGTGACCAAACAAATCCAGCGTCAAAAAGTCGCCATCCCGCGGCAGTTCCGATTTCGCCGCCACGAACTGCCATGATGGACGAAAGAGCTTCTCCAGTTCGAGCTGATAGTGCTCCTCCGAAAAATAATGTTCCGGCCTCAGCAGATGCCGCAAAGAATGTTGGTGTGTAAACATGGACGGAGTTCAGACCTGCGAGCGGATCGTGCTCAAATTGGTGAATGTGAAACCAACGTCATATGGAGAGCGACATTCTGGCGGGCCGTCCATTCACTTGCCAGGGTCTAGTGGAATGTGGATGTTGTTTTTTCGCCATTGCGGGTCAGGCAAAGTTCTGACGGGGCTTGAGCATGTGTTCAACGCATGACGACTGCATTGCATCTGAATGGCCTCGACTTTCCTTTTCGGGCTGCTTCTCGAATTCCCCTTCAAACGGTTTTTTTGTCAATTCAGTTTGTGTTTTCGTCCCGCTCTCACAAGAATCATCTTCGAACCGGTTGTTACAGGCCGGAATTCAATAAGTTCGTAGCTTGACTCTCCGAGTCGAGTCATGCCCAAAAATGCTCGACTCAGGAGAGTCAATCTACGGCGAAAAGTGGCTTCTCGAACAGTCTCTCAGTTACTTTTGCATCCTGGAATCGCCGTGATTGAACGTATTGAAATTCATAACTTTCGCGGTCTGAGGAACATTGATGTTCCGCTTTCGCGGTTGACGGTCCTGATTGGCCCGAACAACTCCGGAAAGACGTCTTTCCTGCGTGCAATTGAATGTGGTGGAGATGCGGGGCTTTCCAATCCATCGGCGTTCAACGCCCTGAAGCTCGTTGAAACCGATTATTGGCGAAGCGACACAAAGAATCATATCGCCATGCAGATTGGCGATCGAACAATGAGGATAACTGGACTTCCAAACCATACAAACGAATACGAGACGGAACTCCACGGAACGGACTTCGCCCCTGTGGATTTTTTCCACCTTCCCTTTGATGTTAAGATGTCAGCGAATGGATTTACGGACACTCCCAACGCGGTCGATCTGCAGCTTGGCGCAAACGGAGAAAATACTGCAGCGATGGTCGATCACATGCTGCGGCGTAGTCGAGATCGATTTGCTGCAATGGAGAACGAAGCAAGAGAATTGATCCCCGGATTGCAGTCGCTTCAGGTTTCGACGCCCACCCCACAGACAAGACGTCTCGACCTTGTAATGGAAGATGGCTGGGAGATGCCGGCGGACTCAGCATCGTCCGGGGTTCGCCTGCTCTTGTTTTTCCTGACACTGGCCCACCGACCCGATCCGCCAAAGACGATCCTCATTGAAGAACCAGAGAACGGAATTCACCCGCGAAGACTGGAGGAGGTGATGCGAATGCTGCTACGCCTGGCAGAATCCCCGAACGGACCGCAGATAATCCTTTCGACACATTCACCGTACCTGATCGACAGCCTGGACCTCGATAAACACAGCGTTCTCGTCTTCCGCCGTGACTCTGACGGCGGCTGCACGGCGAGACAGGTCGATAAAGAAAAACTTCGGCCATTCCTCAACGAATTCATGCTGGGCGAAATCTGGATGAATCTAGGCGAAGAACAAATTGTCGAGGAGCCAAAAACATGATTGCCTCCACAAATTGGGCACCACATGTGAGTTTGCATTGTCGTCAAGGTGCAGATCACAGAGGGAAGAAGGCGAGATTCGCAGTGATATGCGAGGAACGATCATTTTCGTTGAATTTGGACAGACACGATACGGAGCCTGATAACCAGTGGATGAGTTCCGCTGAGGCGATCATTGAACGGCTTGATTCAAATGAAACTTCATTCGAGCAACGGGTTCAGGCCGCCTTGTTGGCTGAAATAGTTCCAGTTGCTGCCGAATTGAAACCTCGACTGCTGAACGGTTTGTTCAAGTTCGCCCACGAGCATCGGCTTTCTGAGAATGAACAGGCTCAGGTTGCTGTCGGAGCGGCGATTCGTAAGTTTGCCATGAACATGCCAGGCAACATGCTCGATCAGTATGCGACACTCCTCATACCATCTGAGACTCAGACAGTGCCTTGCCGTATCGAACTGGAGCTGGCAAA
>JAYTAK010000425.1:0-9563 GCA_043737515.1 Candidatus Kuenenia sp.
GAACGCTGGTTGAACCTGAGGCACTCCGGGAAGCCAGACATCTGGCAGCGTGGATTCAGGCACATCACGGCGGGCGAATCACCGCACGGGATTTGTGCAAACATCGTCGCGACATCGTGAGCAGTGAAGATGCTGAGACGAAACTGATTCAGTTGGTTGAACTCGACTTCGGGACGTGGCGCGCCACACACAAGAGCCGGGAATTTGTATTGAATGAACCTGGGTTGTCGGCGATTGGTGCCTGAAACGCAGGGGAAACAGGCCATTCGCCGACAATTCGAGGTTGAAAAATGGAAAAGGGAATACGGGAACGCACAGTTCGAACTTCGACGGTTGGGAAACAGAATGGTTTCGAGTTTTTGTACATAACCGAACGGTTTTGTACAAAGGGTCAATTGACACACGCCAAACGCCGACTAGAATATGGGTCAGACGACCCATATCCCTGAAAGGCCCGACAATGAAAACTGCAACTGCTTACATCCGAGTTTCAACCGAACTACAGGCAACGGACGGAGTCAGCCTGGACACACAAAAGGCAAAAATCGCGGCATGGTGCCTTGCGAATGACTTTGAACTCGGAAGCGTGTTCAATGATGCCGGTATCAGTGGTAAACGAGCCGACAATCGACCACAACTTCAGTCAGCACTGGACGACGTTTGCCGGAGTGGCGGCATCCTGGTGGTTTACAGTCTGTCCCGGTTGGCTCGATCGACGAAAGACACCATTGCAATCAGCGAACGACTGGACAAGGCCGGAGCGGATCTTGTCAGCCTTTCGGAGAAACTGGACACCACCAGCGCGGCTGGCAAAATGGTTTTCAGAATGATGGCAGTTCTGGCCGAATTTGAACGGGATCAGGTTTCAGAACGAACAACGGCGGCAATGGCTCACAAGAAATCAAAGGGCGAACGGGTAGGCAAGATCCCGTTTGGCTTCAACTTGGCTGACGATGGCGTTTCGCTGATCGAGAACGCCGAAGAATTGCGATCGGTGGAACTAATCCGTACTCTGAAGGCTCAAGGTTATTCGTTGCGAGCGATAGCGGCGGAACTGGACGAACAAAAGATTCCAACGAAAGACGGGAAAGGCAAATGGCAACACACGACCGTGAAAAGCATTCTCGCCAGAGTCTGAGGAATTCCCCGGAGTTCCGGGAACTGGCGGAACTGATGGCTGGCATCAACCCCGAACGCCGGGGCGATGCCTTCGAGACTGCAGATAGACAGGACACCGGCAACGATGGCAAAGAAGAAAGCACTGCGGACGACACTTCCCGACGGACTCAGACAGGCTCTGACGAATTCGGGGAAGACTTCCTACCAACTAATGGCTGAAACCGGAATCAGTCACGCCGTGATTCTTCGGTTCCTGAAGGGCGAACGGGATATTCGAATGGAGACGGCTGAGAAGCTGGCGGCGGCGGTGGGGCTGACGGTGAACGTTCCACCAGCAAAAGACACTGAGGCCAATTGATGATTTTTGGACAGTCGGAACGGGAACGGATCGACAATTCACATGTTCGGGAGCGTGATTGAATGGCAAGCGTAGAAAAAGACGGACAGGGGTATCGGATTCGATTTATGGACCACGAAGCGAACCGGAAAGCGATTCGCCTTGGCGGGTTGAAAAAGGCAGACGCTGAAAAGATCGCGCGTTACGTTGAAAGCATTGTGGTTGCCAAAAAGAACGGCTTGGCGATGGAACTGCAAACGGCTGCGTGGATTCAAAGCATCGGGGCGGAACTTCATGGCAAGCTGGCGAACGCTGGACTGATTGAAACGCGGGAGGCAAGTACGCTGGGTATGTTCCTGAAAGGGTATCTTCTACGGCGGGCAAACGTGAAACCATCGACAATGCTGAAATGGCAATCGGCAGTCAATCACCTGATTCAACACCTCGGGGAAGATCGGGATTTGAGAAGCATCAACACAGGGCACGCTGATGAATTCCGTTCCTTCCTGTACAGTCAGTCTCAGGCAGAAAATACGGTTCGGCGATACTGCGGACTGGCAAAGCAGTTCTTCCGGGCGGCGATGCGTCGAAAGCTGATCGATGAAAACCCGTTCGCTGATCAGGTTGCAACCGTCACAGGCAACGCCTCAAAGTTCCATTTCGTCACTCGGGAGGATACTGCGAAACTGCTGAAAGCCTGCCCTGACTCACAATGGCGGCTGATTGTCGCCCTGACTCGGTTCGGCGGGTTGCGTTGTCCGTCTGAAGTTCTGGCGTTGAATTGGGAGGACATCGACTGGCAGGGGAAACGGTTCACGGTCACCAGTCCGAAGACAGAACACCATGAGGGCGGCGAAAGTCGGGTTGTTCCGTTGTTCCCGGAGCTGGCTGAGATCCTGAACGAAAGCTACGAACTTGAGTTCCAGCGACTGAATGATGAATCCGCCGAATCCGTCGGAGTTGTCAGCGGGCCGGTTATCACTCGTTACCGGGACTCAACGCAGAATCTGCGGACAACGTTCCTGAAAGTCATCAAACGGGCGGGGCTCAATCCCTGGCCGAAGTTGTTTCAGAATGTCCGATCGACACGGGAAACAGAACTGGCTGATCAGTTTCCATTGCACGCCGTTACGGCATGGATGGGAAACAGTCAGATTGTCGCCTCAAAGCATTATCTGCAACTGCGGGACGAACATTTCGACCGGGCGGCAACGGAAAGCGTGGAAGTCCCTAAGGGGGATCACCAAAGCCACGAAGGGCAAAAAGTGGAATCCCAGGGGCTCAGGCAGGGGCAAAAGGCGTCCGAACTGGCCGAAACTGTCAAACCCGCCAAAGCAAAGAACCCCGCAAAAACGAATGTTTTACGGGGTTCTGCGGATAGTTTCGGTTCCCTACGGGAACAACTGATGGGCGCTGAGGGACTCGAACCCCCGACCCCCTCGGTGTAAACGAGGTGCTCTAACCAACTGAGCTAAGCGCCCGCGATCAAGGTCTGGACAGGCGGGAGTATCGACGGTTCGGGGCTTTGTTTCAAGGGAAGCTCATTTTACTGTATCGAGGATCGGAAAATTGAGACTGATGGCCAGAAAATCCGGCATGAACGGTGAGGTCCGATTTTTAGTGCGTCTGTGTCGGTCGGATGAAAACACGGGGAAAGCGGACTATCGATTAAATCGTTTAACGGCAAGCCGCAGGCGTCAGCGACGTGTTGAGGACGCTGTCGCCTGCGGCTTCCCGCTAAACGAGATTTCCGAACCTGGAGACTGAATCGATAATCCCCATGCTGCGGGCTTAACCAAGGATTATCATCGCAAGCGGGAAGCTGACACCACGTATACTCCGCGCGGTCAAATTTGCTGTTTTGTGAGCGGCAAGGCGCTAGCCGCCGGTGTTGACCGAATGCACAACCCGCGGCTAGCGCCTTGCGGCTCACTCAACAACACTTCCCTCAGTCCTGCCCGCGCGGAGTATAAGTATCGCTAAAGCGATGAAGCTTCCAGTGCAAGCATGTCGTAATATCGCTTTACGATTTCGGGTGTGGCGATCAGCGGCAGGTTTTTTGAGAGGACGATGATCTCCAGCGTGTGGATCAGGCGGCGGAATTTGACTTCCTTGAGTTCGCTCAATTCTGATTTTTCAGCCTGCTCGGCTCTCTGAACTCGACCCCGGTCGAATGCTTCATACGCGGGAAGTTGCTGAATCTCGGCAAGTAACGCCGTCTGGTTTTCCGGTTTCAAGAGTGGAGATTTCTGCCAGTTCTGATCATCTCCAAGGTCCGGCCATTTTTCCGCAACCTTCTCAAGCAGGTCTCGACGTCCCGAACCTGAACGCCGACGTGAGCCTCGCCCGGCAATGCGTCTTTCACTGCGATGCCTTTCGTAAGCATCGATCACAGACGTTGCGTCGTCCTGCGTGGAGAATCCCAATTGCTTGCTCAGTCCAGTGACAATCTCCTGCGTCGCTGGTCCTTGCTGCTCAAGAATACTCTCCAGTGTTCCGGTCATTGCAAACAACTCGAGCTGAGGAACCACACTTTCTGTGGCAGTCTCGTTGCTCTCTGTCTCTGGTGCTTCGGGTTCTGGCCGAGCTGACGTCTCGTCTGCAACGTCACTTGCCATACGACTGTAGGATCGCAGGACAACATCAGAAGTACGCAGCGGAATATCGATCGTGTTGCTGAGCGAAAAACCCCACACGAAGCTGCTTTGCGAGTGTCTTCGCATCATCCGGGACTTTGAAGTCTTCGAAAACGGCATGTCCGAAGCCACCGCAGAGACGCAATCAGATCCGTGGCTGGCGATTTCGATGAATCTCGAGGGCTGAGGATCTGTACGTCCGCAGTCTGATTCGCGCCATCGGCAAAGTACAGGTCGTGAACACGCTCGCCACGATGCTTCTCCTTCAAAACTGTCTGAAAGAAGATGATGTTCGCTTCGAGCGAAGCCTGATTGCCCGACGGATTGTAGCCGCCGCCAATTGTCACGAAGTAATCGGTCGCGAAGAGTAACCGCGTAGTCAGCAAGCTGGCAACCAGGCCTGCCAGGACGTGAGAGTGTCGGAGCGAAATCAGATTCATCAACGTGTTCTTCGATTCGAAAACCGGGCGTAGAAATCCCTTTCCATGAACCCCTGATCAAGGAAAGAGGCGTTCAGGAATCCAGCATGTTTCCGGCTGCCACTCTGAAATTGCAATCGAGTAGAATTGCACGACGACTATTCCAGAGTCTGCAGGAAACCGGCCATTTCTCCTGCGGCGTGATCGTTCTTTTGCTTTTTTGCTTCGGTGATACCGGTCTGATACGTTGCTTTTGCCTCGTCCGTGCGTTCCAGTCTGGTCAGCAACTGGCCAGCCATAAGGAAGGCCGGTACGTATGGCGGTGCGTCGTTCATTAGGCTGCGAAACAGTTCCAGGCAGCGTTCATGATCAGATTCCTTTTCCAGTTCCATCGCCAGCATATAACGCAGCATCTGGTCATCCGGCGATGCTGCCAGCATGGCTTCCAGTTTTTGTTTTCGGTTGACCGCAGTCATTGATGATCACCATTCAGGAGTTTGCAAAACTGAAAGTATAATGGATTTTGCATCACTCCGCGACAATCGCATTCATCGCTGTCCGAGGAAGAAAGCATGTCCCCTGAAGTACCGTGAAGCGGCAATTCTGGAGAAACAAGCGAAACAACGGGTGCTGCCATTGAATCGGCGGCAAGCATTGAACTCGTAAACACTGTCCGTGACGGTTGTTGCGGCTTGTGACAGAAGTGTGACAGAAGAATTGGAAGATTCTGCTCACAATCTTCGTCGATAACACCTATACTGCATGTGTCGAACAACAGAGTACCCTATGTGGTGGCTCAGGTTTGATGTTCATTCTGCCTGTTGGGCGCATTCATGAAAACGCCCTTACTTTCGTCAGTCGCTTGACGTTCAGAGCCTCCCGAGTGACGCTGTCTGTTACAGCGTTCACCAATGACCGGCTTGAGAATCTCTGCACAGCAGTCAGAATATTTTGCTTCGCCGGTCATTCGCAATGAAGACCCTTACGCAGCATGACAACCGCAAAAACATGCGGTTTGAATGATATCGCTGCAAGTCAGTCGCCGTCTGCGCGGCGTTTTTCCGGAGTGTTCCGGTGCGGCTCACATGTGTGAAGCCCGATGTGCGGTTGCAATCCCTTGCGACCAACGCTGACTTGTCGTAATGCCCGCTCTGGGCAAGAAGAATGGAATGACTACGATTTTTGTTGGAAACCTTTCGTTCCAGACCAGCGAGTCTGAGGTACGCAATGTGTTTGAACGCTATGGTCGCGTGACTACGGTCCGCGTAATGACGGAGCGTGGTTCTGGTTCACCACGCGGGTTTGCGTTTGTGAACATGCCCGGTATGGAAGACGCTGAAGAAGCGATTGCACGGCTGAACGGAAATTCGCTTGGCGGTCGATCGATGACCGTGAATGAAGCGCGTGTTCGGGACGAAGCGAAGCCGATCGGTTCAGGCACGGGTCGCCGATCCGCCTTGCTGGACTCGCTTTAGAGTTTTGATTTGATAGAATCAGGTCTCGGGACATGCATGTTTGTGCAAACCCGAGCGATTATTGCAGGTCCTGATGATTGGGGGGTATGATGGTTAAAGTCACAGAAACGGCATTGTCACGTCTGAAGCGAAAACTGAAGCGGCAACCGGAAGGTGTCGCAGTTCGAATCACGGTAGAAGATGGACACGTCCAGTTCCGCCCTGATACGGAACAAAAAGGTGACGTCGTCTTCGCTCGAAGTGGTCAGTCTCTCCTGTTGGTTGGGCTGGAAACAGCGAAACGCATTACGAATCGCACGCTTGACGTTGTGAAAACGCTCGATGGCGATCGGTTACGATTCGTACGTCCTGCCTAACGCCGCAAATCAGAAATCCGAAATCCGATCTCTTCGCGAGATTGAGTTGCGGGGAAGTTGACGCCTCTATGTGAGACTCGGGGAGTGGCCTGAGTTGTTTCTGCGAATCACGGAAACTTGAGTTCTCTCCACGGTTGAACTGACGTCCTGCCGACATACGATGCCGGAATATGGCCCCGAAAACGGGTTGCTGATTCCGTACGTTTCCTCCGCAGAATTTTCTCAGTCCACCTCCATGCCAACTGCCGAACAACTCAAAACCCTGGTTTCCAACGTCGTTGAGCCCTGCACGGAAAAGTCGCTGGGCGAATTGCGAATGGTTCGCGATACGTTTGTCAACGGCAATGATGCTCGGGTTCGAATCGAGCTGCCGACCCCTGCCTATCCGGCGTCGAAGAAGCTCGAAGAACTCATCCGCCAGCGGATCAAGTTCGCGGCTGCGGAACTGGAACCCCGGATCGAAATGCACTCAACCGTGCGCGGCAAGGACGCTGGTGGTCGCATCGGCCTGAACGTGCATAACATCATTGCGGTGGGCAGCGGTAAGGGCGGCGTTGGCAAGAGCACCGTTTCAGCCGCGCTGGCCTGCGGACTGCATTCGATGGGGTGCCGCGTTGGACTCATGGATGCCGATGTTTATGGCCCCAGCATTCCTCACATGATGAATGCGAAAGGGCAGCCAGCCGCGACCGAAATGAAAGATGAACAGGGTAACCGCATCATGCGCATGGAACCGATCGATGTCGGCGGCGTGAAGCTGATGTCCATGGGTTTCTTTATCGAGCAGGGACAGTCGGTCGTCTGGCGTGGTCCGATGCTCCACAAGGCTCTGACGCAATTCCTGAAAGACACGCAGTGGGGCGAACTGGACTATCTGATCATCGATCTTCCGCCGGGAACAGGTGACGTCGCGTTGACTCTGGCTCAGCAGGTAAGCCTGGCCGGAGCGGTCGTCGTCTGCACGCCGCAGCAGGTCGCGCTGCTCGATGCGATCAAAGCTGTGGATATGTATCAGAAGGTCAACGTGCCGATCCTGGGTTTCGTTGAAAACATGTCGGGCGAAATCTTTGGACGCGGTGGTGCTCAGAAGGTGGCTCAGGAGCTGAAGGTCCCGTTCCTCGGCGAAATTCCGATGAATGGCTGCATTCGCGAGTACTGCGACCGAGGCCAGATCATGGAAATGATGACCGAAGAAAATCCATCCCGTGAGGCACTGCGTAACGTCTGCCAGAATGTGGCCATGCAGGTTTTTAAGGAACTGATCAAGTCACCGACAGGACCAATCCTCGAAATCCTGTGAGGTCGTGACTCAAACCTTAATTCGTCGAACGTACCATGCTTCTGACACTCGAAGACATCTTTGAAGAATTCGCTGACCTGGATCGGCAGGACCAGTCGCTCTACCTGCTTGAACTGGGCGATGGATTGCCAGAACTTCCCGGCGATGCGCGGACGGATGAGAATAAAGTACATGGATGTCAGAGTCAGGTGTGGCTGATCACTGACATTGACGGTGCTGACGAAACAGCCAGGTTCAACATCGTCGCTGACAGCGATTCAAATATTGTCCGCGGGCTGATTGCGATTCTGGAAGCATCGTACAACGGGAAAACAGCCCGAGAGATTCTAGAGTACGACATTGATGCCGTTTTCCATCGACTCAACCTGCAGCAACACATCACGCCGCAGCGCCGCAACGGTTTGCGCGGCATGGTGGATCGAGTCCTGAAGCTGGCGCGCCTGCATGTTGTGAAGAGCGGCGGCGCTGAGCCGGAATCGGTCCGTGCGGTGAATGGCAACGCATGTTCCGTCCGGGATTTGACGCCGCGCGTCGATCCGAAAAACATCGATGTCCTCAACGCGGACGACATTCGCCGACAATTTCCAGTCCTTTGCCAGACGCTGCCCAGCGGTTCGCGTCCGATTTTTCTGGACAGCGGAGCGTCGGCGCAGAAACCGCAGTGCGTGATCAATAAAGAACGCGAGGTCGAAGAGCAGTATTTCGCGAACGCGCATCGGGGCACGTATCAGTTTGGCCAGAGAATCGATGAAGAATTCGAAGGGGCGCGGACCACGATCGCGAAGTTCCTGAACGCTCCGTCAGCGAGCAACATTATCTTCACGCCCGGCACAACGATCGGCCTGAACATGATCGCGTCCGGATGGGGACGCAGACATGTTCAACCAGGTGATGAGATCCTGACGTCCGTGATGGAACACCATGCGAACTTTGTTCCATGGCAGCAGTTGGCCAAAGAATGCGGCGCGACGTTGAAACTCATTCCGCTGACGCCTGATGGTCGGCTCGACATGGATCAACTGGATTCGGTATTGACCAAACGCACACGAGTGCTCGCGATTACCGGCATGTCGAACATGCTGGGGACAATCAACCCGATTCGCGAACTGGTACGGCGAGCCCGCGCGGTGGGGGCTTGTATCGTTGTGGACGGGGCTCAGAGCGTACCGCACCTGCCGACGGATGTGATTGCCGACGACGTGGACTTTTTGGCTTTCAGTGGCCACAAACTGTACGGTCCGACCGGCGTTGGTATCCTGTACGGAAAGCCCGAACGTCTGGAAGAAATGGACCCGATCATTTTTGGCGGGCACATGATTTCCGAGGTGCGGATTGAAAAGACAACATGGTCGTCGGCACCGGCAAAATTTGAAGCGGGCACCATGCCGATCGTGCAGGTCATCGCACTCGGGACGGCCACGGAATGGGTGCAGCGCACCGGGCTTGCGTCCATTCATCAGCATGAGCAAGCACTGACGAAGGAGACAATGGAACGACTGCAGACCGTGCCTGGAATCACGATCTACGGCCCTGACGTGGCTCATCGCGGCGGCATCATCACGTTTCGCATTGACGGCATGCATCCGGAAGATCTGGCTGCAATTCTTGATCAGCAGGACGTGTTTGCCCGACATGGACATCATTGCACGATGCCACTTCATACCCATCTGGGTGTTTCTGCAACGACGCGCGTGAGCCTCGCGGCTTACAACACCCTTGATGATATCACGGCGTTGCTGAATGCGATTGAGTTTGCATTTAAGAAACTGGCTAAGCACTAAAATGGATCGGCGGGATTCGATTGCACTTTCGTCGCCTGCGCGGCCCTGCAGTCGCAACAGCTTCTCTGGACAAGTCGTTACGGACGACACTTCGCAACTCAACTTCGAGTTTGTCGAGGTCTTGTTGAGCAGAATCAGTC
>JAYTAK010000426.1:0-4166 GCA_043737515.1 Candidatus Kuenenia sp.
GGGCTTCGGTTCCGTCTTGCGGACCAGCGACGGATAGACGTTGCCGCCTCGCAGATTCGTGAAGCTGCCCACGCTGGAATAAACTCGGCGGAAGAAGTCGGTCCGTTCCCACGCTGCCGTGAACGCGCAGATGGCTCCGGAGCTGGAACCGCCAATGGCATGCATTTCGGGATCGTCGGAAATCGTGTAACGCTTGCGGACTTCCGGAATGATTTCTTCCAGCAGAAAGCGGACATAACGATCGCCGAGGCTGTCGTATTCCAGACTTCGATTCGAATGCTTGCCATCCTGACGCGGCTTTGACTTGTCGTGCCCAGGATTGATAAAGACGGCAATGGTCGGTGGCATGTCGCCCCGATCGATGAGATTGTCGAATACCACGGGGACTCGCCAGCGGCCCGTGACGTTGGCCATGCCTTCGCCGTCCTGGAATACCATCAGAGCGGCGGGCTGGTCGGCTTTGTACTGAGCCGGAACATAGATCGACCAGTCGCGAGTTGTGCCGGCGAAAACCGTGGATTCCCACGGCTCCATCTTTTCGATGGTGCCTTTCGGGACATCATCGCGAGGCACAGCGTCGGCGTGCGGCTGCCACTCGGGTTTTGTTTCGACAATCGGGATGTTGGTGGATTCGGCGTTATCGTCCCACAGCCAGCGAAGAGCATCCGGCAGAGCCTCACCGCCCCACTTGCCGCTGTGGCCGCCTTCGGTCATCACGAGCTTATACTTGTATCCCGCGAACTGCAGCGCGGCCGCCAGATCCTGATTGCCGAGCGGCCAGTTGCCGTGCAGGTTGTTGAGATCTTCTTTGCCTTCCTGCAGGTACACTTTGATCGGCTTCGGGTTGTCCCTGGTCTTGCGAACGAGTCCCGGATACGCCCAGCCGCCGCGAATGTTGGTGAAGCTGCCGATGTGGCTGAGCACCTTGCCGAACTGATCCGGTCGTTCCCACGCGGCCGTAAACGCACAAATGCCGCTCGACGAAATCCCGCACACGGCACGCTGCGCATGATCGGTGGAAACATTCAGGTCTTTCAGCGCGACAGCAAGAAATTCATCGATCAGAAACTTCGTGTGAAGATCGCCCATGGAATCGTATTCAAACGATCGATTGCTGCGGTCACTCGCTCCCGGCATTGTGGCTGGGATGGTGCCCGGATTCACAAAGACGGCAATCGTGACGGGCATCGCTTTCTGGTGAATCAGGTTGTCAAACACGATGGGGACCCGAAATGACCCGTCGGCACTTGCATAGCCCGAGCCGTCCATGAACACCATCAGGTTGGCTGGCTCCTCTGGCTTGTACTGAGCTGGCACATAGACACTGTAGTCGCGGCGCGTGCCGGGAAAGAGTTGGCTGTCGGTGAACTGCCCGGAGGTGATCTTTCCCTGAGGCACTCCTGGCTGGACGACTCGATCCGGATGGTCATCCGCGATTGCCTGCACAGCCAGTCCATGCGCTGCAGCGCACAGAAGAATCAAGAGACGTCTGAGACAGTTCATGGTGGGACTCCGGGACTTCTTTCAGGAACGACGCATGGCATGGCCCGGATTCTTGCAGACCGAGGAAGTAATTTCACGCTGGTCGTCGCTCAAAAAAATCTTCGCACCATCAGGCTACGTGGACATGTGTGACAAAAGACAAAGTAGACGTCACTCTCTGAGTGACGCAACCCGCCAAAGCTCGCGTTTTCGGGCTCGGCTTCATCACGACGGAGCGCGTTGGCAGCATTGATCATCATTGCAATAGTTATCGCACTTTTATCACCGTCTCGTTGTCAATCACAACTGGAATAATCCACTCATCGCTGTCGCAGATCTGTCGCAATTCGCCGACATTCTCACCCTGACCAGCGCGGGTGCGATCTCTCCCGTCCTGAGTTTGCAATGGCATTTTTGTGGATTGCGTGATTCAAAGGTCTCGCAGTTCTGGCGGGAAGAACCTCAGTTCTATTTGCCCCACTGGCCTCGTGCCAGTGGACAAAGGTTTGGCAACTAAAACGACAAGAACGCAGGAGGCCGCTCCCCACCGGACCTTGCGTCGGTGGAAGCCAGGTTTGAAAGCTATGGCCGGTTCTGCGTCATAGACACTGGCAACAGATCCGCGGAGTTTTCAAACCTGGCATCCACTGGCATGAAGCCAGTTGGGGGCCGGATTAACAGTGAGGCGGTTCGTGTGGTAGTTGGCAAACCGGATTTCCACCGGCATGAAGCCGGATGGGGAACACTGGATTCGGTTCAGCAAACAATTCGCTCAGGAATTCAAATTTGGTGCCAGCCACGCAGAAAGCATCAACGCAACGACAATGTTTGTGAACAGGCTCAGGATGTTGGTACTCTGAGTCCCCGCTGCGATTTGAATCATATGCACCCACTGCGGGTTAGGAGGCCAACCTGTCTGAGGGAAGAACTGACATCGCTTCGGAACAGCGTCCGCCGGGGCTGGCCGTTTGGTGATCATCCATGGGGCTTCAATCGTTCAGCCACACTGTTCACGAATTCGAACAGCAACTTCAGTGACGCACCCGCGTCAGTGTCTGTCATGCACATCGGCGGACTGATGCGAATGACGCAGTTCGCGAGCGGACCGAGCAGATGAATTCCGTCATGGCCTGGATGTCCCAGATAGCAGCGCTCCACCACGGCATTGGCGACCTGGTTTGCGTTCAATGATCCGAGCGGACCGCATTCAATTCCAAAAACCATGCCTTCGCCTCGCACGTTGACAATCACGCCGGTTTCTCTCAGACGCCGGAGACCGTTGAGGAAAATGTCATGCAGATGCCGTGTGCGTTCCAAAATGTCGGTGCTTTCAAATTCGTCGAGCGTCGCGAGTACAGCCGCCGATGACAGCGGATTCGCGCTCCAGGTATCTGACGTCGCGCCGTAGCCCATCGGATCGCAGACATCGCGTCGTCCGACAGCGGCACTCACGGGAATGCCGTTGCCAAGGCCCTTGCCCAGACACACAAAGTCAGGCTCAATGCCGTACGATTCGAAGGCGTACATGTGCCCCGTGCGCCCAAAATTTGACTGTACCTCGTCCAGAATAAACAGGATGTCGTGTTCGCGACAGAACGCCTGCAGCAGTTGCAGGTATGCTTTCGGCGGATGAAAGCTGCCGCCACCGCCGAGATACGGCTCCGTGATCAGACAACCGATCGTACCGTTGCTGGCGGTCCAGACACGATCCAGCTCGGCTCGATAAACTGCCGGATCAAAAGATCTGGACGGAGTGTCGATGTCGGAACATTCTTCGCGCGGAAACGAGATGAAATGAACACGGGGATCGCGATCAGAATCCGATTCAGAACCTGTCACGGCGCCACTGAGTCCTTTCTTTCCGTGAAACCCGAAGCGTGTGGCGATAATTCCTTCGCGTCTGGGATCGCGCTTCATGCAGGCCCAGAGTGCTTTCTGCACGGCTTCAGAACCTGATGCAGCCCAGATCACGGTATTCAAACGACTGCCGCCCGGACTGGCCTGCAGGTTGGCGATCAAACGCTGGCTGGCGGCGGCTTCCAGTTCGGTGATGGCGTTGTAGGCAGTCAGCGACACGGCCTGAAAGAAACCATCCTCGGTGGAGGACATCACGGACGGATTCCATCCCAGATAATTCGTGAAACGATTCATCCAGCGTTTAGGATTGTGACCAAGGTTGGCCACGAGAACTCCGGAACTGAAGTCGTACAGACGCCGTCCTTCCGGAGTCCAGTGAAACACTCCGGCCGATTTGGCGAGCACAGCCTGACTGGGGGTAAATGTCCGCAGCGAATGTGGCTCCGTGTCGGCAATGAGATCCCGCACGGCATTGGATTTTGCTTCGTGATCGAAGTGAACGGCAAACTGGGAGGCGTGTAGCATAAAGGATTTTTTTGGGAGGGAGAGTTGGAAAGTGCCGGGCAATGATTGTTGCAGGTTTGGCATGACGGCTCGCTCTGCCAGCGACTGAACTCCGGAATTTAGCAAACTTCGGATGACCCTGCTCAGGATCCGGCAGAATCTGCCGCGCGAAACTGTGCCAGCTTTGGGGCTGGAAGTCTTCAGAACTTGTCAGAATTGGCTGAGCAGTCTCACGCAGCACCGCCAGAGCGACGATCGAACAGAACAAGGACTTTCACACGGTCATCGATCCCTCATCGATGAACTGGTCAAGGATGACTCTT
>JAYTAK010000427.1:0-4163 GCA_043737515.1 Candidatus Kuenenia sp.
CGTCCTCGCAGCGCAAAACGCGAGTACCAAACAACTTGTGCAACTCGCCGTCTGAAAACTTCTGCGTCCTGCGCAAATTTAAACTGTTAGTAGTACGGAAAACACGGAAAGAGTGGCGAATTCAAACTTGAAATGCAACAGGGGAGGCAAGTGAGAGGCACCGGAGGGCGAATCTGGATAACGTAAACAATGAATGAATCTCCGTAACCGCCTTGCTTGATTCTGTGACTCCATTCCGTGTCTTCTGTGTATTCCGTGGTAACTCCTGCGATCCTGTTCCCGCCAGTCACGCAGCCAGTGCGTCTTCTTTCACATCCGTCAGCACCTTCTGGATCACGTCGTCTGCGCTGATGCCTTCGGCCTGGCCTTCGAAGTTGAGGATCATGCGGTGGCGCAGAACTGGCAGGGCCATGGACTTCAGGTCGTCTCTGGCGACGTGGTAGCGGTTGTCCAGGATGGCGCGGATTTTGGCTCCCAGAATCAGCGCCTGCAGCCCGCGCGGACTGGCTCCGTAGCGGACGTATTTCTTTGCGGCGGCGGATGCGAGTTCGTGATCCGGATGAGTCGCCACGACCATTGCAATCCCGTAACGTCGCACGTCGTTGGCAATCGGGATCAGGCGCGACAACTGAGACATCTGCAGAATTCGATCGCCGCTCAGGACTGCTGCGGCTTTCGGTTTCAGATTTTCCGTGGTGCGATCGAGAATCGTTTCAAGGTCGTTCACCGTTGGATACTTCACCAGTAGTTTGACAAAGAATCGATCGAGCTGCGCTTCCGGCAGCGGATACGTGCCTTCCATTTCCAGCGGGTTCTGAGTCGCCATCACGAAGAAGGGCTCAGACAGAATGTGCGTCACACCGGCCACGGTGACGGAATGTTCCTGCATGGCCTCCAGCAAAGCGGACTGAGTCTTCGGCGTCGCGCGGTTGATTTCATCCGCCAGCAGGATGTTGGCGAACAAGGGACCCTTTTGGAATTCAAACACCTTGCGACCGTCTCCGGATTCGGCAATCACCTGAGTCCCGATCAGGTCCGCCGGCATCAGGTCCGGTGTGAACTGAATGCGATGAAACTCGAGATGTAGTGCATCCGCAAGCGTGCGAACGGTCAGCGTTTTGCCGAGTCCCGGAACGCCCTCGAGCAGGACATGCCCGCCTGCGATGAGCGAGATCAGTGTGTCATCAAGGATTTCCTGCTGTCCGACAATGACCTTTGAGATTTCAGACTTCAGCCGATGAAAGTCCTTACGAAACTCATCCAGTTGCTGCTTGAGCTGTTCATCGACGTTCATTCGGCGTGAGCCTTGTTGAGAGATTCGTAGTTCATTCTGAGCTGGTGGTTTTTCCGCCCAACCAAAAAGAAGCAATCGCGGTCGTGGACAAGATTCGCCCATTTACGCACGACGCCCGATTTTCGCCACTTTCTATCAATTGCCGCAGGGCTTGAGTAGCGTGTACCTTTTGCGAACTGCGCATGTCAGCACAAGGCTGTCCATTGTGCGCCTGAAAAACAAGATTTACAGGCCAGAAGAATGAAAGACAGGCAATCTTCAACGGATATGCAGAAAAAAACCGGGCTTGCATCGGTCGTTTCGGGTTCATTTTCTTGCACAATGGACAACCACATTTTGCGGCAAAACTTTCACAAGCAGAATGAAGGCAAGAAAATTGATGGTTAGAAAATTAACATTGCCGGTCTCACTTAATCTTCTTACCCGCAATTTTCTTGCCTGATCCCGTTCTGTCCCGGATACCACTTTTACTCCGAGGCTGATCGCCTTTTGTGGAAAATAAAAAAAGTGCCGGAAGAAATCAGCGGAATACGTTTATGAACCTGCGACGAACACTACAAGGCGTGATGAAACGCTGTGGACCAGGGGAAATCCGCAATCAAGGGCCAGTGAATATGAAAAATCGCAGCCGGAATCCCCGCAACGGGTTTACGATCATCGAACTGCTTGTCGTGATTTCCATCATCGCCGTGTTGATGGCCCTTATTCTGCCTGCAATTCAGAACGCACGATCTGCTGCCCGTCTGTTGCAATGCAAGAACCACATGAAAAACGTGTCGTTGGGCATCATCGGCTACAGCACGACATTTAAGGGCTTCAACCCGTCAGTTTTCAGTCCGCGGGACGGACGGATGGCCGTCTGGACGACTGAAATTCTGCCGCACATTGACGCTCGGTCGGTTGCTGATCACCTTGATATTAGTATGCCTCCGGACACGCGTCTGGCTGTCCTCGTCTGCCCGGACGACGAAGTGAACGACAGAATGCCGCGAGGTCTGTCGTATGTGCTGAACGTCGGCTACGGGCTAATGACACCGTGGTGTTGCGCACCGCCGACCCACATAGACACCTATGCCCATCAAGGCGCTGGTTCAGTCCTCGGTTCGGTGCTGACGACGTTGCCACGAATAGACGGACTGGATGGATACGAACTGACCTACGTCATCGGTTCTGTCACCGCTGGATCGCCAGCCGAACAAGAACGTTCGCTGGGACTGGACTGGGACAACAACGGAGAAATCTCCAAACGGGAAGACCTGATCACGGAAGCGTCGGGAGTGTTCTGGAGCGGACTCAAACCTCAGAACGAGTCGTTTCCGATCCGACGACTCGACCAGGGCGATGGAGCAAGCCATACATTGATGATGAGCGAACGTAACAAGCTCAGAGACTGGGCTGTGCCACCAGGGCAGCCGACAGCCGATCTCAACGTGCTTCTGCGTTTGAGGTACATGGCACCCCTGGCCAGTCATGGTTTCGGAATGGGAACGGCCTGTTTTCGAGACCCTTCAGGAGTTCATCTCATGCCGAAATACGGCGCATGGAATCCAAGTTTACAGCCGCAGAGCCTGCACTTCGAATCCGTCATGTCAAATGGAAGATTCGACTGTCCGCCCTACAGCCCGCAGAACACGGATCGTATCATCAATGCACCCTCTGCATTTTATCTTGCACCAACCTCGGCACACGTCAGCGGTGTGAACTTCGCCTTTTGTGATGGTGCGGTGGTCTTCATGTCTGATGACTTATCACCGGACATTTTCGCCCGGCTCCTGACCTCCGGCGCAACGCATTACGGTGAGGCCATTCAGCCCGACAATGCTTACTGACCATAGCGCGATCAAAGAACTGTGATCGTGAGACCGTGGACGATATAGATCTGGCACGCTTCGACAGGGTATTACTTGCGCTCTAACCTCGCTGACGGTGGAAAGTCAACCGGAGGAGCATCAAACATATCATCAGGAATCTTTTTCAAAGAGTCGCTGCTGCCAGGTTCAGCGGAATCTGGTTCAACTTTGACCCCAAAAATCGGCAACTGAATCTGCATTTTTTCGGCAGTCAGAGTTGCCTTACTGCTTTTGACGACAGCATTGGTGATCGTCAATTTGCCTTCGTCCGAAGAAATCGAATCGCCCGTGACCGTGTAGTCGTCGATTTTCAGCAAGACTCTTCCTTTGCAGGAAACGCTATAGGCCAGTTCCCCGGTTTCTGATGCCTTCGCGTCCACCGTGACCTCATCGCACATCAGGATTGCGAATGGCTGTTTGGGCGCGGTCATCGTGTTTGCCGTGCGCTTGGCGGCGTTTGGGGACGGAACAGGCTTATCCAACTCGAAGTCTCCAGAAGCGGCGGAACGATGATACGGTACTGGCCTGGCGAGCGTGCCTGCCTTCGTTACCAGCACAACTCTCAATTTGGGCTTCCATTCTAATTCGACATCTCCAGCAGAAGGCGGTAGCGCCAGTTCCTGAGTCGGGGTTTCAACAGGTGCAGAATCTCCGAACGCCGGAGGAGCGTTGAGAGAGGCAGGATCGATGGGATCGATGACCGGATTCGCTGGCAGCGGTTTCGGCTGCTGAGCTGTCGCCGACGGGGCACTCTGCATGACGATGACAAACGCACAAACGCCAGGAAACAATATTCCTTTTACCATGATCTCTCCCTTTCAATAGTTCTATTCCGACCAATTGCCTCCGGTATCATACAACATCCGAATCAGTCTTGAACAGGGAATTTCGACCGCGCTTCGATCCATGACTCCTCCCGACAGACCAATGGAATCATGCGACAGTTGTACTTCGTCCGCACGAAGAATTCGCGATGATTCTGTAGGCCGGACCAAGCGCAGCGCCGTTCCGGCAGGTGT
>JAYTAK010000428.1:0-9542 GCA_043737515.1 Candidatus Kuenenia sp.
GGCGTTGGTTTCGGTGAGTGCGTGGACAGGAATGCGAGTCGCGGAGCGAC
Source organism: Candidatus Kuenenia sp. (assembly GCA_043737515.1). Classification (GTDB taxonomy): domain Bacteria; phylum Planctomycetota; class Planctomycetia; order Planctomycetales; family Planctomycetaceae; genus SXXK01. The sequence continues at coordinate 51 of JAYTAK010000428.1, forward strand.
ATCGCCTACGTAGCTCAGTCGCTCCGCGACTGAGATTCTGTGGACCAACTGTCAAATTTCTTATCACTTGCGACACCAAAAAATAACTCAACATTTTTCGATAAAGTCACAATCCTGACTGAACCGGATCCCTCATTATGACTCGCGCGTTGCTATTCACATTCCTCACAACATGCCTCCTCGCCGCCGGCGGCCGGCCTGCCACCGCTGTCGCCGCCGATCAGATCCCCGGTGCGCCGCAAAAGAAACCGATTGCATTAGTCAACGGCGTGCTGCATCCGATCAGCGGACCGGCGATTGAAGAGGGCACTTTGATTTTCGACCACGGCAAGATCGTGGATTTGGGACGTCGCATGGAACCACCAGCGGACGCGACGGTAATTGACCTCAACGGCAAACACGTCTACCCGAGCCTGATTGAATCTCATTCGCATCTGGGGCTGACAGAAATCTCGTCCACGCGCTCGACGCTGGATATGACGGAAGTCGGATCGATCAATCCGAACGTCAGTGCGCATGTGAGCGTCAATCCTGACAGCGAACTGATTCCCGTCACCCGCGCGAATGGTGTGCTGATCGCGGTCAGCGCTCCGACGGGCGGATTTGTCAGCGGCAAGGCAGGAGTGCTGCAACTGGATGGCTGGACTTATGAAGACATGACACTGAAACCCGATTGCGCGCTGATAATCCACTGGCCTCGGACGGCACCGGAGATGACGCATGTTCCTGGCACGGAATCCGAAGGAAAGCCGGAAGACAGGGACAAGGAAAGATTGAAGGCTTTGAAGGACCTGCGGGATCTTTTTGAAAACACGCGCACGTACATGAAAGCGCGGGCCGCCAATCCAGCGGATCAGCCATTCGACAGTCGCCTGAATTCCATGATTCCGGTTGTGGAGGGTCAGATACCGCTGTTGATCTCGGCAGATCGTGCGGATCAGATTCAGGGGGCGGTGGCGTTTGGTGTCGAACAGAATGTGAAAGTTATTCTGCTGGGCGGACATGATGCGGAGATGTGTGCCGAGCTGCTGCGACGTTACGACGTGCCCGTGATTGTCGATGCCGTTCACAAAGATCCGCGACGTGACCACGAAGAATACGATTCATCGTACACTCTGCCCGAACGTCTGCGCCGCGCCGAAATTCGGTTCTGCATTTCCGGAACCGGTCGATCTGAAACATGGAACACGCGCAACCTGCCGTATCAGGCCGCAACAGCCGCAGCGTATGGTCTGCCGTACGAAGACGCGCTGCGATCGATCACCCAGTACCCGGCTGAAATTCTCGACATCGCGGATCGTGTCGGGACCCTGGAAATCGGCAAGGACGCGACACTGTTTGTGAGCGACGGCGATCCGCTGGAAACCGAAACGCTGGTCACAGCCGCATGGATTCAGGGGAGAAAGGTTGACCTCACCAGCCGCCACACACAACTGTACGACAAATACCGCACGAAGTACCGCCAGTTGAAGAATCAACGATGACTGGAGTTTTGACTCCGACACGATGCTTGCCAGATGTCGAATTGTTTGTGAGAGGCTGCCCAGCCAGAACACTGCCATGCGTTGCCCGGAGTCGGTGACGTCGTATCGTTGCGTACCGGGAATGCGTTTGATCAGACCGTGCAGGCGAAGACGTCGGAGCGGTTCGTATCTGATGCCGCGTTTCTCGAGCTGACAAACTCGGCCCGTCTCCATTTCAGCTCCGGCTTTGGCCACCATGCGCTAAACTTCTGCGGTTATGGTTGGCACATTCGTTTAACCGCGTGGGCAACGCCCCGCGCTTCGTATTTCAAATCTCAAATTTCAAATACGAAATTTCAAATACAACAATCGCGGCCCGCTGGGCTCGCGGTAAACGATTCAATGCCAACCGCGTACGGCAGAACTGCGAACGGTTGTGATCATCCGCGCAAAAAAATGGGCACCGGCATGATACCGGTGCCGCGAGGGGACGCATCAACCTGAACCAGAAAGGAGAGAGAGGAGCGGAGAGAGGGGAGGGGGAGAGGATTCAATAAGTGCCGCCGGGGAGACGGCACTTCGTTCTATGTTGTCGCCGCGATGGCGACTATCGTTCGCGAACTGAATCGGCCATCGAGATTGACGGCTTCGTCAGATCACTTTGTGAAATGCTTCGTTCGCTGGACTTTCGCGTGGCTCGCCAGCCGGATGACTTGCTGCCATTTGCTTCCGCAGCAGTTGCCGTTGCAGAAGAGCTGCGATGAGCTGTCGGGACAACTTCTTTGCTGGATTCGCGACGAGCGGACGGTGGAAAAGTGACTCCCTCTTCATCGTCGCGGGCAGGAGTTTCCAATGATGAATTGTCCGCTGGAGTTCTGGAGTCTTCTTTGCGTGGGTACGGCTTGTCTTCTTCAAAGTTCTCCTTCGTTGCAGTGCGAGATGCTCCACCGCCCACGGTATCGGGTACCGGGCGTTGAACCGATTGTGTTGTGTTGTCGATAATCGGATAGCCGAACGCCATCTGTGAGCCGCCGTAGTATCCGCCGCCGAACGCCATTGACGACCCGATCGGGACAGTGCGATAGGCTGTTTGGGGACGCAACACCGTGACTTCTTCTTTCCGCATCACCAGCTTCTGCACGGCCACCTTTTCAGTCTTGAGTTCAGCCACCATTTTGGTGTCCTGAACCGTCACGCGGCGTGTTCCGTTCACTGCAACCTGACGCACTGTTGGCACGTTACAGGTCACCATGCTCGGCACATATTCCCGCGATGTTGTGTAGTTGGGCACGAACGCTGTTCGCATCGAATAGCCCGTGCGATTCATCCAGCCCATCACGCCCGGTCGCGGATCGACCTGACACGGGGCACATTTTGCAACCGGGTGGTACTTTGTCACCCACCGACCCATGTCACGGTTGACGGTGCGATTTTCGACGACGTTCTGATACGAAACGGTCGGAACTTCAACTTCCCGACTCGTCGTTACAGGACGATAGACCGTAACTTCACGTTCTTCCATCGCGGTTTCGTAGTGTGGCACCTCCACCGTCTGTTTTTCACGAGCATATGTCGTGACCGGAACAGTCTGGTAGCAGGTCGCCTGGATCGGTGTGCAACAACTGGCTGCGCTGATCGGTGCGGCCATGGATGTTCCGCATCCGGAACATCCATCACCATAGTATTGAGCCCTTGCAACACTGGTTTGCAATGAGAAAGCCAACGCTCCAAGCGCGGCACCAAGGGCGATTCTTCTGGACAGCATGAGCTTCTTCCCTGAAGAAAGGATCACGAGCCTGCACACAGTTTGACAAAAAACTGCCAGCGGGCGGATGAGACGGGTTTGGGTGCCAGGGTCACAATGCAATTCGCTTCAGTGCGGCTGAAGTTGAATTGCGGTGTGTCTGAAACCACTGAGGTGAGACAGGAGTCCTGTCTGTTTTTCTGCAAGGCTGCGGATCAACAAACAGAGCAAGGAGAACAGGAGGATTTGGAAGGGAGTCGCAACAGTTTGGCTGAATCTGCCGGGAAACCTGTTGCGTGCGAGGGGAGATTTATCCCAACTCAAAATTTGGGTCAAGACCTCTTAAAGTTTTGATTGCAATTATTCGACAGGTCTGCACTGCATCGCACAAATCGCAGCAAAACACGGCACCGCATCGGCATTTTTCGCCGATCAGCAAGGCCACCGGCACGTCCTGCGTGTGTCACGCCTGTTTCACCAACGGCCGGATTCATGCAGCGGCAGAGACGAACATTTATTTCTTTCCAAGTGCGCGCTGTTGCCGAAAAAATTCCTGAAGAATTGCCCGACAGTCCTCCTGCATGATGCCTCCCAGCACCGCCGCCTGATGATTCAGGCGAATGTCAGATGTCAGACTGAACAGCGTATGACAGGCACCCGCTTTGGGATCCGTTGCCCCATAAACCACGCGCGGAATTCTGGCCTGGACGATCGCCCCGGCACACATTGGACAAGGTTCCAGCGTGACGTACAGCGTGCAATCCAGCAATCTCCACGACTGCAGCACCTCCGCCGCCTGCGTGATGGCAATCATTTCCGCGTGCGCCGTCGGGTCGTTGAGCAACTCGCGCTGGTTGCACGCTTCGGCGATGATTTTCTCCTGATGCACAATGATGGCACCGACCGGAACTTCCCCCTGATCAAAGGCCAGCACAGCCTGATCCAGAGCTTTCTTCATCCAGAAATCGTGCGGCGTAAATGGATGAGACAGCAGACCGTCGGACACTGGCAGCGTTCCTGGCAAATGCAGAACTGAAAACTTGCAATTTTGTAAACATTGCAACGGGGGAGCATTGTAAGAAATTCAAAACCGTCCGACGAATCATGGGCGCTTGAACACATCCGGAAAGTGGCTCAGAAATCGAAATCCTGCCGGAAACGCGATAAAAAGCAGACGCTGCGGTGATTTCCTGAACATGATCGGGTCGGTTTCCCGCAGTCTCCAGAGGTCCGTTGGCACGGGCGTTGCTTAACTCTTCTGTCGAGAGAGAGACTGGGCTCGGAGTGAGATCCTTGAGCCCGATTGCTGCCCTGAGAACGCAGCGCACTGCCGTGAGAACGCAGTGCAGAGAGAGACGATGGCTCGCCTGAGAAACGAGCCCGTGTATTTGAGCGAGTGCCTGAGAAACCTCGCTCCTTGAAAAAGGCCATCGGATTCAATTCAATCCGATCGGCCTTTTTTTATGCGCCAGTGTCGTTGGTTTCCAGATCGTGGCGACTACAATCCCGAAGCAGTGCATCCATCCCGTAGCAGAATTCGCAAGAATTCAGGTGCATGAATCATCTTCTTCCCGCGCCTCATGCGAAAGTGATCGCCATTCAGCGATCCTTGTCAGTGTTTTAGAATCGAAAGTGAAAGTCATGTCAGATCAGGAAAAACGAAACGCGATCATCTCCGAACTCTGTATCGCCTACTGGATGGAGATGGAAACAGTGATGAACTACATCGCCTGCTCCATCAATCTGGACGGGGTGCGGGCTGAAGAAATCAAGAAGTCTCTGCAGGTCGACATTGCGGCGGAGATGGGCCATGCTCAGATCCTGGCAAAACGCATCAAGACAGTCGGCGGCATCGTGCCCGGCAGTGCCTCGTTCGTCGCGCGCCAGGACAGCCTCCAGCCTCCGAAGAAGACGACCGACCTCGTCGCCATTATCAAGGGTGTGATCATCGCCGAAGATGCCGCGATCAAACAGTATTCGAAAATCATTCAACTGTGCGACGGCTTCGATTATGTCACTCAGGATTTGTGCATCACCGCATTGGGTGACGAAGAAGAACACCGCCGCGAATTCATGGGCTTTTTGTCTGAGTACGAAGGATGAGACTGTTTGTCACTTACCTGGCACTTGTGAACTTGCAGCTCGGGGCGGCGACAGTTTCCAGCGCCGCTATGCCTGCACAGGCAAAACCGAACGTCCTGGTGATTCTGGCCGATGACCTCGGCTATTCGGATCTGGGCTGCTACGGCAGTGAAATTGCCACGCCGCATCTCGATCAGTTGGCCCAGCACGGCCTGCAGTACACGCAGTTCTACAATACCGCGCGGTGCTGGCCGACGCGCGCGGCGCTGCTCACGGGCTACTATCCGCAGCAGGTTGGCCGTGATGCGTTGCCGACAGTCGCCGGAGGTGCTGGTCCGAAATCTGTGAGGCCTGTCTGGGCTCCACTGCTGCCAAAGCTGTTGAAACCCGCTGGTTATCAGTGCTATTACTCGGGCAAGTGGCATATCGATGGAACTCCGGCGGAGGGCGGCTTCGATCACAGCTTTGAGCTTCACGATCAGGGACGTTACTTTCGCCCAGCGCGCCAACTGGAAGACGGAATGCCTCTGCCTGCGGTTAAGGACGGCGACGGCTACTATACAACGATCGTGATCGCCGATCACGCGATTCGCTGTCTCAAGACACATGCGGACGCGGGCAACGAGAATCCGTTCTTTCAATATGTGGCTTTCACAGCGCCCCACTTTCCATTGCAGGCTCTGCCCGAAGACATCGCGCGTTACGCGGATCGATACAGGGACGGCTGGGAAAAAGTGCGACAGGCGAGGTTTGATCGAATGGCGGCCCGAGGACTCGTTACGGGACGGATGAGCGAAACGGAACGCACGCTGGGTCCGCCTTATGCGTTTCCCGATCAGGTGCGAGAGCTTGGTCAAGGGGAAGTGACGCTGCCATTGCCGTGGGAACAGTTGAACGATGCGCAGCAATCGTTTCAGGCAACCAAGATGGCCATTCATGCGGCGATGATCGATCGGATGGATCGCGAGATCGGCAGAATTCTTGAACAGCTTCGCGCGATGCAGGCGTTTGACAATACGCTCATACTGTTTCTGTCCGACAACGGTGCCTCGGCAGAGATCATGGTGCGCGGTGACGGCCACGATCCGACCGCCGCGCCAGGTTCTGAGAAGACGCACTTGTGTCTCGGCCCCGGCTGGTCAACAGTCAGCAACACTCCCTTCCGGCGGCACAAGACGTGGGTTCACGAAGGCGGCATTTCGACACCGCTGATCGCACACTGGCCTGCGGGAATCAGGACTCCCGGTGAGCTGCGTCACACGACGGCGCATGTGATTGATCTTGTGCCGACCGTGCTGGAACTCGCCGGTGTAGAGCGTCCTGAAGTGATTGAGGGAATCCCGGTTCCCGCATCGCCCGGTCGCAGTCTTGCAGGTTCGTTCTCGAACGACGATCCCGCGCTGCACGAATCTGTCTGGTGGCTGCACGAAGGCAACCGCGCGATTCGCATGGGCCAGTGGAAAGCGGTCGCCGCAAAGGATCAGCCGTGGGAGCTTTATGACTTTGCAACCGACCGCAGCGAACAATCTGATCTGGCAGCAACTCACCCCGAGATCCTTGCACGACTGACGGATCAATGGGATGCAACCACGCAGGAATTCACAGCGCTTGCTGCTGGCAATTCAAGGCTCAACGACAAATGAAGTGCGCGGTGCCTTAAAGTCGATGTGACTGCTCTGCAGACATTGGGAGTCTGGTTTTACTGAGAAGACATCCGCAGGGCGACAGAAGTCCGCCGACGGAGCGGCGGACCTACGCAGGCGAGCCGCTCCGTCGGCTCGCACCAGACACGGCGGCGATGCCATTGATGCGGCGAAAGAGTTTCGGTGGCGGGCGAAGTCCGCGCCAAGATTCATTTTTCTGTCACCAATTTTCCTGTCGCACCCGCCCCGCCGTCTGTTGAGAGCAAGCTGAAAATCTTCGCGGCACAACAGGAATTCGACTGTTAGTAGTTAGTAGTACAGATGTGGGGAAGAAAGTATCTGACGCGGTAAGACTGCCAGTTCGAATCTTCAGGATGGTCAATATGGGCAGTTTAATAGTCTTTCTTTCGGCAGATTCTGCATGTCCCCCCGCTTTCCTGTCATGCACAAGCGTTGCGTTCGTCGGGCGAAGTTTCGGATGAACGGGATTGCGGGTTGTCTCAGCGGCGGCGAACGAAATGATGGAGGTTGTTCGGCTTGCGCGGTTCATGGATGAGCTACGTGGCTGGTTTGGGATGTTGAGTTCGCGAACGAGTGCCAGGTTTCTGGTCAGGGGTTTTGACCAATCGACGAAGACCGTCGTCGGCCAGTTCGCAAAAGACATCTCACGATCAGTGACCAATACCATGAAACATGCTCATCTCCATTTGTGGCTTGCGCTGCTGCTTGCGGTTCCGCTGTCAATCGTTTCGACACGTTCGGCGACTGCGCAGGGAGTCAATCTGTCTGTTGCCAATATCCCTGTGACGTCGGCGACAGAAGTCAGTCGTCGCAACACGGCGGTGACGCTCAACTATTGCCGCGCTGCGCTGCATCGGATTCGCCGCGCGCCATCCAAGAAAGTGTTGCTCGAAGAGCAGCAGCGGATTCTGAACAATCTGGACCTGAACCAGATCGACGATCCGGAAGTGATTTCTTTGTATCGATCGATCCTCGACGAAATCGGGCAGGTCGAAATCAGCGATCGCGAGCGGACGGTGATCGGTGAGCAATTCACGCGCGGCGTGCAGCGAAAAATGGGCACGGACTTTTTCGTGATTGGCGCACAGGCGGCGACGGGCCAGCTCGGGTCCGTGATCCAGTCTGGTGCAAACAGTTGGTGGGATTATCGATCGACAACCATCAAACGTGACACCGACCTGTGGCAGGTGGAAAAGGTTCAGTTTACAACTCTGATGTCACGATCATCGACGTTTCTGGACAGCTTCTGGAAGCTCAGCCGGAAAAACGAAATTCCGGACAAGTGGCTGTTGCGCGACCAGGATCTGGATCAGTTGTCCGATACTCTGGAGGAGCAGGATCCGGACCGGCGTCTGCGGATGCTGGCGCGAATTGAGCGCTTCATGGAATGCTATCCGCCGTACTGGTACTACGTCGCGCGGACTCAGCAGCAGCTTGGTAAAACGGATGATGCGGCAAAGACCTTTCAGCGTCTGACAGTAATTGGCAGCGGCCATTTTCGCCAGGACGATATGCTCGCCAGCAGCATGGCGAATCTGGCGTTGATTCAGGAAAGTCAGCACGATCCGGAGGCACCGCGCACCGCCGCGCGGGCGTTTGATTATTCGACGCGCAACTGGGAATCGAATCTCGTCTGTGCATGGGTGCTGGGGCGGCATGAAGAGTTTCGCGATGCGGAAGATCTGATTCTGTGCAACATGGACGAACAGTTGGAAACAGAACAAAGCACGGTCGCGCTGGTGTCGTTGTATTTTCATTCGGCGGACAAGGTGAAGCTCAAGTCGCTGCTGGACGATGAGCAGATCGTGCGGCGGATTCCGATTCCCGGATTGCTGCTGTGCGCGAAGCTGCTGGGGCCGGACCAGATTCCGGCACGGGCGAGCACGTATCTGGCATCGACACTGACGGCAGTACCACGAACTTCCGGGCGGATGAACGCAATTTCCGTTGCTGCAGCACGTGGCTGGAAACTGAACGATGCGGAAACCACGATTTCCGATGGCAGTCGCACGTTTCAGTATGCCGGACATCGCGCGGTCGAAGATGGTCTGGAGGTGAGTTTCACGCCATCACTGAATTCCCGCACGGACGGAGATCTGGGAAAGACGCTGCGGATGACGTTGCAATATCCGTCAACCCCTGCGATTCGCGTTGTGCTGGCGCAGGACGAAGAGGACGACGATTCGGCGAATGATCAACGCGGCACAGAACGATTTCCTTTGTTTGGCGGAGCGTTGCCCGGTGCAAACCGCTCGCGCGACGGACAACGGACCTATCGCGTGCAGGAGATCGAAGTCGATGGGCTGCGCTTGTCGCTTGGGCCGACACCGGCTGAAGGCGTTGAAATCCGCGTGTTGAAGCCCGAGTTTTCCGGTTACGATGACTCCACGCGAAGTTAGGCCGACGTTCCCGGACAATCATTCGCGTCCGGGAATCCCCTGCTCCTCGCAAAGGACTGCGTAGCGATGGCCGACAGCAATTTTCGTAAGGCGTATTCAACGGATTTGAGTGATGCTCAGTGGGCTGTGATCGAACCGCT
>JAYTAK010000429.1:0-1749 GCA_043737515.1 Candidatus Kuenenia sp.
GACCCAGGGATCTTCCTTGAACCACATCTCCGCCTGTTCGCGAAACACCGTTGAGCTTTCCGGTGCAGACGACGACACCGCCATTTGCTGTTGCTTCTGTTCAACCGTGAGCCATGGTGACGTCAATTGAGAATACGCGACATACAACGCGACAAGGCCGATGCCAACCAGCATCGTTCGGGGGCCTCGAGGTATCGTTGACAGCGACATAAGATGACTTCACAAGTTCACGTGGATTGCAGTGACAAAATGACTCAGGTCTGACAATAGTTATTCTCACGCTGATCGTGGAAACCGCCTTGGCTCAAACCCGGACAGGTTCGCGCTGCCCTGTTCCGCCACATCGACTCGCTGCAGCACGTCCGTGATGTCCAGCATGCCGATCGGGTTCCGGTCTTTGTCGATCACGGGCACTTCACTCAGCTTTCGTTCTGACATCAGATGAATGGCTTCAGGCAGCAACACCTCCGGCCCGGTTGTGATCGGATTGCACGTCATCACATGTCGAATCGGCTGATCCAGTTGTTCGTCACGGCGGTTTTCAAACATCCGCGCGAGATCGCTGTCGGTGAAGAGTCCTGTCAATCGGCCAGTTTCGTTCGTCAGGATCACGGCCCCCGTGCGACGACCTGGATTGCTGTGATGAATCATCACTTCCCGCACAGTTTCGTTTTCCGACGCGATACGCAACTGGTTGCCGGAACGCATGACATCTTTCACAGGACACAATTGTCGACCCAGACTTCCGGCCGGATGATAAACGGCAAAGTCCCGCGCCGTGAACCCTTTCGACTGACTGATCACGAGCGCCAGGGAATCACCCAAAGCCAGCATCGCCGTGGTGGAACACGACGGTGCCAGTCCGAGTTCGCCGGCTTCCGGATGCCTGCCGATCTGCACGACAACGTCGGCCTGCCGCGCCAAAGCGTTTTCTGTATCTCGCGTGATCGCAATGATGGGGACTCGCAGCGACTTCAGCGCAGGAACCAGCGTGACAAGTTCTTCCGTTTCTCCGCTGTTCGACAGGATCAAAGCGACATCGTCCCGACCGATGCAACCCAGGTCACCGTGGCGTGCTTCGGTAGGATGCAGAAAGTGCGCACGCGTTCCGGTACTTGCCAGCGTGGCGACGATCTTCTGGCCGATCAAGCCTGCCTTGCCGATCCCGGTGACGATCACACACCCCGTCGCCGCTCGAATCGCGCGGACGGCATCGCAGAAGCTCGGGTCAAGACTGTCCGCCAATCGCCCCAGCGCATCGGCTTCCTGGCGAATGATTCGGCGGGCTTCACGCAACTGTTCCACGTCGCCGAAAGAAATGACGTCGCGCGGAGATTGAGCGGCACTCATGGAGTCGTCCCTGACTTGCGAAATTCTGCACGGCAAATCCATCTGCCGTCAGTGAAAGAAATCACAGCAAAGTGTACCGCCAGCAGCAATTCTGCGTCAATTGCGAGGTTACCGTGCGTTTGTGAGCGGTACGGCGCTAGCCCACGGTGTTTTTCCCTTAAAAATGCACGAAATAACACCGTTTGCCTGGGCCAATTCACTCAGGCACGTCCGGGCCGACTAACACCCAAATGGCGTGGATTTAAGGCGAGCGGGGCATGTCAATCCCCTGATTTGTTCCAGATGACGCGAAAATCACGGCACTTAGGAACGGTCAGGAATTTAGTGTCGTCTTTCGCTCCGCGAAAGCCACGCATCTTTCTTGGCGCGGGCTTCGCCCCCAACCCAATTGACGCCCCG
>JAYTAK010000430.1:0-9531 GCA_043737515.1 Candidatus Kuenenia sp.
GATCCCAAGACGTTCGAACAGTGGTTCCAGATTCGCTGGCATCGCGCCGCGTTTGTCGCTGCGAATCTGACGACCTGTCCAGTCCAGCAGTTGCAGATACCCCCACATCGTTCCAGTTTCGAAAATCAACTGGAGCAAAATCTGACTAAAGAAGCTGAAAGTGCCATACACCTTGACGAAGAAGGCAGCGTAGTGTGAGTCGGTTTGATGATCTGGGTCAGCATCGAGCAACGTGGGAAGGCCGCTGTGCAAAGTCAGGCCTTGATCACCAATTCGGCCATACGTGTGGTTGGCGATGGCGGCTGTTCAGTATTGCGAACTTGCAAACGAGCGCTGGGGGGGGTTAGCATGCAGACTACCACAACGCGGGACAATGTGAAAGTCTGGGGCATCGCCAAAGGAATCGAGCTGTGATTCGGCCCCGAAGTGGCTACAGCATGTAGCCGTGGGTGAAACTCACGGTCGGGCGGAACCAGATTGACCGAATAGCCCCGAATGGGGCGATAGCACGCGTGGATTGGACCGGTGCTGTCGTGCGTTCGGGACTTAGAATCCCTTATGAATCCGCAGCCACGGGCTGACGCCCAATGGCACTCGATTTGATCGCAACTCGTATCAGCCGCAGTGCGTTAGCACCCGGTTTTCCACGTAGTTTTGAGTAAACCGGACGCTAACGCGTACCGGCTGATAGAAGAAATCGAGACTCGAAGGAACATCTCCTGGCCGAATCCGTGATCACCGCCCCGTCGCGCGCCGATTCAGGGATTTATACTCCGCGAGGCCAGAAATGAGTCCGGCGAGCGGAGTGGCGTGAGCCCTCCGGTACATCGCTTTTTTGTACCGGCAAGCTGACGCATGCCGCTCGCCGATTCAGGGATTTAGTTGAGCCTCGATCCAGTGTTGCGCGGAGCGCCAGCAGTGGACTCCGAGTGACGCGGGAATCAGGCCGGGAGAGGCAGTGCCGCGTTCGCCGCAGCGAAGTTGAGTCGCGTCTTCTGGTTTCAGTTGCACGATGCCGGTAAAGCGGTGCTCGGTCAATCGCATGGCATCGCGTGCATCGTCCTGCTTTGCGGAATCGTCTTTGGCAACGACAGGCAATGGGCCTCCGTTGGATGCAGCCAAGGCTGGATGCGGCACAGCGCGGCTGGCTTGAGGATTGATGCGATGCAGTGTGCCGTAGACATTGCGATGCGTTCCGATCCGGACTCGCACAGTGTCGCCCACGACATGCAATGAACCGGCGAGGTCGCGTTGTCCGATCGAGATCTGTAGCTCTTTCTGATTCTCGCGTCCGATCGTAATGAGTTCCCGACCGGGCTTTGCAAACGTGCCGACCAGTCGATTCAGATCCTGCGCGATCACACAGCCGTTTCGACCGGCGCGAAGTTCCAGGCCGGCGACCTGTTTCTGGCACTCGGCGAGTTGCAGACGCATGGATTCCAGATTTCCCTGCGCGACGCTCAGCGCACCGCCGTTGTGATCACGGTTCGCGGTCTGCTGGCGAAGTTCTTCCTGAGCCACTCGCTGCTGCAGGTCGGCATGTTTCGCAGAGACCTCTTCATTGGTCAATGACACGAGCAAATCACCGGCGATCACTTCCTGACCGTCAGTCACATGCACGGTCTGGATGAAGCCGGGTGTTGTCGAACGAATCACTTCTCCATCGGTGTATTCGATGATTCCCGGTGCGGTGATCATCACCGGAGCAGGCACGGCGAAGAACAGCAGACCTGCGACGGACGCGCAGAATGCCGTCACGGCCAAGGCACGTACAAGGCGTTCGGGCTGTTGTAATCTCAGTGTGTGCAGACTCTTCAAAAATCCCCACAGAGGTTTTCCGAACCACAGGACAACTCCGGCGACCGCCAGCGCGATACCGGCACCATGGAACAACACGGACGCTGCGATGAGCAACGACAGCGACACCATGACGCGCCAGACGGCGGCGCAGGTGCCAAACGTCATCAGCACCCGGCGTTCGCGTCCGATCGTCGTCGGTGCTGTCGCTGAATCACCAAACACAAGCCGCCGCGCGGCACTGTTGACTGTCTGAGTGGACTGAGTCATCAGATTCGGAATCTGCAGCAGATCTGACAGAATATAATAGCCATCGAATCGCATGAGCGGATTCAGATTGAACACGAGCGTCGAAACGCTGGCCATCACAATGATATTCTGCAGAACATGCCGGACGAGCGACGAATCACTCTGCGACCAGACGAGCATCGCGACAGACGCGATCAGGAGTTCAATGTAAACACCTGCCGCCGCCGTATAAATTCGGTGCCAGCGCGAGCGGAAAGACCAACTGGAAGACGCATCCACATAAGCCAGCGGTGTGAACACGGCCAGCACGAAACCTGTTTCGCGGATATTGCCGCCGTAGCGCAGGCAGACGAGACCATGAGCCGTCTCGTGCATACACTTCAGGCCGATCCATGCGGCCAGCAGCCAGACCCAGTTTTCTCTGGCAATGACGTTGGCTGAGTCGGTCGAGAATCTGGTCCAGTTATTCAGCAGCACAATCGTGGCTGCGATCATCAGAATCAATGACAGTGCAAACGCTGGTGCGGAAAAGATCCAGCCAAACGCCGGCTGCAACGCTTTCAGAAACGCTTCGGGGCGACCGAGCGGCACTTTGATCCACAATGGATTCAGTTTCTTCCACCAGCGTTCTGAAGAACCTGCAAGGCGAACCGACGATGTCGCTCCGGATGCTGCGGCGTCGGCATCGGAGAACGATGCCAGACCGTTGTCGAGCAGCCAGGAATACACCGTCATCGCCTGAAACTGGTTGAGCGAACCGGCGCCGAGTTTCTGCGAAGTCACGGCCAGGGCTTCTGCGAAACTGGTCCTGCCGTTCAGCAGCGAGACAAAGACGTATTCCGGGTAGCCGATGCGATAGAATTCCGAGGTCGTCGAAACTTCGACATGATAGAACGTTTCAGCACCGTAGCGCTGCGGAATGAACAGCAGGTCGTCGCGCAGTTTGAGCCGCGTGCGCGTCAGTTCGACAGTTGAAATATCAGGCAGTCCCTGCATGTTACCACCCCAGCCCGCCCAGCAGATAGGCGACCGGCTTGTGGAACAGATTCCAGCCAAGCAGATTTCGGCCCGTGCTGATTTTTGAGGTACCGCGCATTCCTGGTCGCAGCATTCCCGAGGTATTCACGACATCCGCTTCCGCGACAAACACGTTGACGCCATCGCGTAATTCGGCACGAGGGTGAATGTTGCGGATCGTGGCTTCGATAGAATCTTCCGGGACGGCGTCCAGTTGAACGCGAACCGTCATGCCTGTCCGCATGTGTCGTATATCACATTCCGGAATGCAGACTTCGATGACCATGGCATCCAGTGGCGCGATTTCGAACAGTGTCTGACCCATTTCCAGAGGCACGCCTTCAGCCTCACGATGATCACCGCTCACCACAACGCCGTCCGCCGGGCTGCGAATTTCAAGGCTGGCGTCGCGATGCGTCAGAAGTTCTGAGCGCTGTTGCAGGCGTTCGATTTCGTGCAGCGCGATGGCTGCGTCGCCGAACTTGTGGCCGCTCATGTGTGTGTTGCGTTCTTTTGTCGCTTTATGCAGATTGGCCTGAACTTCAGCCAGCTCCCAGCGGATTTCGCGACCGTCCAGGATTGCCAGCAAGTCATCTTTCCGCACAATGTCGCCGGGTTCGACAAGACATTTCAGCAGCGGCCCGTTGAATGGAGCGGCGACGAATCGACGTTCGACGGGCTGCAATTCGCAGGTGCCCTGAACGACATAATCCACTGGGACAATCAATGCGAGGGCAATGGCACCGCAAATCCAGGCGGCCAGTTCCAGACGTGAACGTGTCAGTAGTTTGCGGATCGAATGAGTCCACTTCAGCCAGCGACTGTCGGCCAGCTTCTGCAGGATCTCCAGGCAACTGCCGAGCGATCCGCCGCCGGCGCGCAGGAAGCGTTCAGCGTTCACCGCGCGGTCGGTAATGGCCGCTCCGCGAAACGTCAGCAGGATTGAGCCCGTGCCTGTGCCCGTTTCGGTCTGAAGCGGCATCGACACGAGCGTACAGTCGTTCCATGATTCCGAAAGCTGCTGGTGCGACAGGAGTGCGTGACGATTGTTCGGGTCTCGAACGGGCCATGTGCCTCCTGCCGACCGCAGTTGTGTTTCCTGCAGGACGGATTCAATGAGTCGCGTTTCTTCTGAGAACGGATCGATCGTGCCTCCGCCCGCGATTGCGTTCAGCCGAACATCCTTCGATCCGCTGAGACAGAGTCCGACATAGACTCCATCGGCCTTGAGCAGAGTCTGCAATGAATCTGCCAGTCTCCGACACGCGGCATCGGAATTCGCTGCGGCCTGAACGTGTGCGACAAGTTCGATCAAGGCGGCAACAGTTTGTGCTTCTTCAGCGGCCGCAGTACAGTGGCGTTGGAGAGCCCATTCATTCATCAATCCGCTCAGCATCAGCAGCGATGCCCATGAGTCTGACGACAGACCATCGTGCGGCGCATGCCGTTCCAGCAGTGCGAGTAGACATTGTCCGCTGAAGGCGGAAACGGGCAACGCGAGCAGTTGAAATTCTGCGTCCGATGCGCCGAGCGTGGGCCTGAGGCAGGGCTCACCCGATTGACTGGCGCGGCGGGCCGTTTCATTCATTGCCAGCCGCAGGGATTCAGCAATGCCGTCTGTCGGACACAGCAGACCTTCGATTCGATCGGTCTGGCCAATCTGGCCGCTCGATGGATAATACCATGCAACCAATGCGGCTCCTGCATTGCGTCGCAGGTGCGAGGCAGCGGCTGTCTGCAGTGTGCGGGCATCCGGTGCGGACAGCAGTGATCTGCGCGCCAGCAGCATCGCATCGACCGTGGCATGTGCCGTGGCGGACGGATGGATTTCACTGGCGGCAGATTCTGAATACGCAGATGCAAATGGCGTCGCTGTGGCAGCCGGATCGAGTCGATCATTGGCGTGAAGAGATTTCATGGTTCCGATCGGCTACGGGGGACGGAGTTTCTGCGGATGAGGATGCCGGTTCGCCAGGACTCGTCAATGCTTCACAATTCAGCACGGCTCGTTCGCCGCTTTGAAATTCACCGTTGGGATTCGGCAATCGCACCTTGACGCGAATCGAGGAATTCGATGAATCTGTGGTCGGGGAGACGTATTCAACGACGCCTTGTGCGGTCGCGTTGGCATATCCCAACTGCAGCGTCACGGTTTGATCCTGCTGAAACGCATCACGATGATCGAGCGGCACGGAGAAGACAATCAGCATTGGATCAAGCTGCACGATGCGTGCGACGACGGGATCAGACGGAGATACAAATTCGCCGGCATCTTTGTGAACTTCACTTACGATCCCCGCGATGGGCGCTCGAATACTGCGTTGTTCCAGTTGAGCTTCGATCCGACGAAACTCAAGCTGTTTGATCTCAAGCTCTTCCCGAACTGACAGATGACGTGCTTCGGCAACGGTGAGTTCCGACTGCACGCGATCGACTTCCTGCTGGCTGGCGTGGTCCCGTTCGCGAAGCTGTTGAAGTTTGGCAAGTTCTGTGCGACGCAGATTGACGTCGGCGGCTGCGGACTTCAGCGTGCCTTCCACGTTCATGCTGCGGCGGGCAACTTCGAGTGATGCTTTGAGCACGTCGTCAGCCATCACGGCAATCACGTCGCCGGATTTCACGACATGGCCTTCCTTGACATTGACGCCGGACAAGGTCCCCATTTCCGAAGCGGCAATCGCAATATCGCGGTATGGTTCGGTGTAGGCTTCGATGTGATTTGCGTCGTCGGACTGCTTCGCCGACGGCGCACTGGTTGTGGTGGCTCGCGTCGTGTTGGCAGCTCGTGCGGCAGCGATGGATTCAGAGTGCGTTGCCGATGAGTTGGCCATGCGGTCGGACGGACTGTCAGATCGCTGCTCTGCCGGTTGCGAAGCCGCCGTGGATGTCACGGCTGGCCGCACGTTTTCGCCGCCGGATTTGGACGAATAGGCTGTCCATAACGCGATTCCGCAAAGAATGACTGTACCAAGAATCAGGGCGTGAGTTGTTTTCTTCGAGACCATGTGTCACCGATTTTTCTGCGTATCTGTTGTGGCTGGACTGCGCAAATTGCCAGAGTGATAAAAGGGAGCTGCGTGCTGTCGAAATGCAACACACCCACTAGGACGCTAGTTCAGGAAGTGAGTTCAGCAGTCGAATAAATGGCCAACCGGTGCTCACAGGGGGGCGGATCGAATCGATTAGACCGACGGCAACAGATGCGCCGGGATTGAGTCCGCCTGGGATGCTCAGTCTGCGTGTGATGTCGCCCGGAGTCATATACTCCGCGAGGCCAGAAATGAGTCCGGCGAGCGGAGTGGCGTGAGCCCTCCGGTAAATTGCTTTTTTGTACCGGCAAGCTGACGCATGCCGCTCGCCAATTCTCTCACTCATAACCGCGTGAATTATAAAGCCCCAGCGTCCAGCGATTCCATGTAGCGGTTGAGAATGCAATAATGCCACAATCTGCTGGTCAGAGAACGAGTGCTGGCCTTGATCGGCAACGCTCGCGGTTCTTATTTGTTCAATACCTGGCTTCTGAGGCGATACCGTGCAGCATGAACTGATCAATGTGGACACCGGGATACATGACACCACGACTCGGCTGCCTGGCCGCAGCGCGGCTTGGAGTGCGTCGATGCGACGACTGGCGGGTGGGTTGTCCGATGGCGTCGATGTTGTGACGCTGGACAATGGTCGGCTGTCGCTCGACATTCTGCCGACTCGAGGCATGGGCATCTGGCGAGGCATGATCGATGGAATTCCGGTGAAATGGGATTCGCCCGTCGAGCGACCAGTGCATCCGGCGTTTGTGGATCAGATGCGACGTGGCGGTATTGGATGGCTGGATGGGTTTAATGAACTGGTTTGCCGCTGTGGACTGGGCTGGCACGGGGCTCCAGGCACCGATGTGATTCGCGACGCCGCTGGGAATGTCGTGTCTGAGCAATTCCTGCCGCTGCACGGGCGGATTGCGAATCTTCCGGCGCATTGCGTGACTGTTGAAGAACGCGATGACGTGGTCTCGGTCACAGGCATCGTGGAGGAAGCCAGCCTGTTTGGTGGAAAATTGCGGCTGGAATCTGCGTTGGCGACGACGGTCAATTCCAACCGCTTTGAAATCACCGACGTCGTGCATAACCTCGGGAGTCGGCCTGCCGAGGTGGAAATACTCTATCATTGCAATTTTGGTCGTCCGTTCCTTGGTGCAGGGTCAACGTTGCATACAGCCGCGTCTGAAGTCGCTCCTCGCGACAAGCGGGCTGCACAAGGCATCAGCATGTGGAACCTCTTTGAAGGACCGACCACGGGATATGCCGAACAGTGTTACCTTGCAAAAGCCGCCGCAGATTCCAGCGGCTGGGGGATGGCACTGCTGGCAGATGCCGAAACCGAGCACGCCGTTTGCGTGCGATTTGACACATCAACAATGCCGTGGTTTGTGCTCTGGAAGAATACGCAGGCCGAAGAGGACGGATACGTCGCGGGACTCGAACCCGGCAGCAGTTTTCCAAATCTGCGAACTGTCGAACGCCGGGAAGGTCGGGTTATCCAACTGCCGCCGGGGCAATCAGTGACATTTCGCTTGAGTATAGAGGTAGCGAGCAATCGCCGCGAAGTTCGTCGCTTGCTGGACGAAGTGACTGAATTGCAGGTGGCTCATCCTCGTGTCGTGCATTCAGAACCGAAAGCCCAATGGATATGACTGGGAAGAAAATGTCTGTTGAAGCCGTTTGTCATGTCCTTCAGGAACTGGCCCCGCTTTCCACCGTGGAATCATGGGACAACGTCGGACTGCTGCTAGGGCGTCCGGATCGAACGGTCAATCGGCTCATGACTTGTCTGACACTCACTCCGGCGGTCGCTCGTGAGGCAATCGCCAGAGATGTGCAGATGATTGTGACTCATCACCCGGTGCTGTTCCGTGCGACAAAGTCGATTACCAGCGACACCATCGAAGGGCGATTGTTACTGGATCTGATCGAAGCGGGGATCGCTGTGCATAGTCCCCACACGGCCTTTGATAACGCGGAATCGGGAATCAACCAGTGGTTGGCGGAGTCGCTGGGGCTGAATGCGATTGAACCGCTGCGTCGGTTTCAGCGGGATATTCCCGGTGGTTCTGGCCGGATGGGGATGTTTGCAGAATCGCATTCAAAACAAGAGTTTCTGCAAAAGTTGGCAACGGTCGTGGGTGCCGAGTATCTGGAAGTGGCTTGGCACGGGTCGGACCGCGTGCATCGCGTGGGGCTCGCATGTGGCTCAGCAGTTGAGTACCTTGCAGACGCGATGCAGGCGAAATGTGACACTTTCGTGACGGGGGAAGCGAGATTCCATGCGGCGGTGGAATGCCAGTCGTTGGCCTGCAATCTCGTGCTCACGGGGCATTTCAACAGTGAACGCCCAGCGGTTGTCAGACTTGCAAGCACACTGTCTGACCGTTTGTCTGGTGTAGAATGCTTTGCCAGCGACGAGGATCGAAATCCTCTGGAACTGTTTCAAATGCCGCAGTAACGCAAGGATTATACCGCACTCGGTCACCAATGACTCGTTTCACGGCAAGCCGCAGGCGACAGCGTCCTCAACAAGTCGCGGACGCCTGCGGCTTGTCGTTAACCGAAAAATGCCTCATCCAAAGCCGTGTTGAGTACAGTGTTTTCTCGAAAAACTGGCCCAGACGGAGAATATCAGAATGGTTCCCGAACCGCCGAATACCGTCAGCAAGGCGTTTTCTCGCGGCATAAGGCTGAAATGCCCAATGTGTAGTGGAGGGCGACTTTTCGCCGGATTCATCCTGATGCACAAAAACTGTTCAGTATGTGCGTTTCACTTTGAGCGTGGACCTGGATATTTTCTCGGGTCAACCTACATCAACTACGGAGTCACCACTCTTCTCACGACTTGGACTTACATGGTGCTCAGGTTTGGGTTTGAAGTCTCAAAGTCGTTGCTGATTCCGGCTCTGGCGGCATTTTGTGTGATATTTCCTGTGCTTTTCTTCCGCTACGCCCGATCACTGTGGCTGTCCTTCGACTGTTATTTTGACCGAACGGGGGCGATGGATTCCGTATCCGAACGCGAGAATTCGGCAGATGAACAACTTTGACGAGAAAACTGAGAGCGAAGGGTTGACAGTTTCCTTCAAGCGGATACACTGCCCCGCTCGCTGAACGACACACGTTTGCGTCATCAAGACGCGACTGGTTGCCGGGGCTGACAGTCTCGGCGACATTTGTGTCTTTCTGCGTTGATCTTTGACAACATGATTGAGTTTGTGAGCCTGTGAGTTTTAGCTGGTAAATTGTTGTTAGCCACCCTTTGACCGGGGTGGCAAACAGAGATTGAACCTCTTTTGCTAAACTCCGAAGGGAAACCTTCGGCAAAGCATATTTTTGAAGGGTTTGATCCTGGCTCAGAATGAACGTTGGCGGCGTGGATTAGGCATGCAAGTCGAGCGCTCATCAGCAATGGTGGGAGCGGCGAACG
>JAYTAK010000431.1:0-4153 GCA_043737515.1 Candidatus Kuenenia sp.
TGCAAAGCTGTGGCGTGCCAGGACAGACAGCTACGATCGACAGAGTTCGAAGGCCGCTCGCTACCGTCCACCAAACCCGGATAAGAAACCACTGGGTGAACCCAGAATCAGACTTCTGACAGAGAGAAAAGATCAAACTCAAGGCCATCAACTCCGCCAAAATCACAGCATAAAATCCTTCACGGCGTTGCCCAAAGGGGCGGCCCTAAACCGGTAACTCATGACCGGGCCGCCCCCGTTGGGGCGTGGTTTTTGGTATCGCCTGATTCCTGGAGCGTTGCCCCAGGCTGACATAGACTCGACCCGTTGGGCCTGAACCCACTGATTTCACGGTTCAATAATCGTCGATCGCGCGGTCGATGTATTGGTCGAACTCGCGAGGCTGCAGCACGTCGATGATTTGGGCGAGCATCTCATCGACGTGGTGTGCGAAGTCCTGGATCTGCTTGAAGTGCTTGAGATCCGTTGGTCCCAGCACATCGACGCCGTGCTCGTCGATTTCCTGGCGGATCTCATCCCTCTGCTTTTTCCAGTGGGTCGCGTATTTCAACCGTGAGGGGATCGAGGAAACGTCGGTGCCGGGCATCGTGTAGGCGCGGGTTCGGCGTCGAAATTCTTCCACGTCATCGCCGCAGGTTTGCCAGATCGTCAGCAGTTCGTACATGCAATTCGGCGACTTCAGGTACGAGTCGCTCAGGAAGACATACACTCTGTCGGTGTGGCCGATCCGGCGCATGAAGGTCGAGAGGCGATCGCCGAGCCCGATGTGTGTGGTGTCGCGAACGATCGTCCGACCTGCGGCGGTTAGTTTAGTGCAGAACTCATCAACCTTTCCCGCTCGTTCCGGGTCGCTGCTGCGTTCCTCCTTCCAGGCATACGAGACACAGGCCTGAGGTTCGTCGGCGGGACGTGGTGGGTCGGTGATGCGGAGGGTTGCGGCGGGCACAAGGTTGCGGATCGCGGGTTCGTCGTCCCAGTCGGCGACGTGTGATCGGTCGTGGCGGCGATCGGACAACGTCTCGCCTTCCATCACGAACGAGCCGCCGGAGCGACCGACCGTCTCGTCGATCCACTTCGTGACCGACTCCAGCAAGTCGCGGGCTCGATCTCCTTGAGTCTGCAAGACGATCCGGCCTTGGCGGTCATTTTGCATGTCTTGCGCGATGACGGCGCTGGCCCGAGTGGTCGCGTCGTAGAACCAGACGCCGTACTTCCAGTACACCGCACACTCGCCGGCTTTGCGACCGACGGCGGAGATGATCCAACGGACGAGACCGGGATGCAGGAAGTCGAACCGCCAGGCACGCTCGATCTTCGGAGCCGCATCGTCCCAGCGACCGGCAAGCTGGCGGGAAATGCTGGCTCGATCCGGCAGCAGGTCGGGAGCAACGTATTCGGCTTCGAACCGTCCCTGCAAATCGGCGTCGCGGTGCTTGAAGCAGATGCCACAGGATGCCATCAGGCTCAGGAAGAGTTCCTGTTCCTCACGCGAGTATTTTTCGGCGGGCCACGCCAGGACTTCCAGCAGCGACCGGGTAAATCGGCCGCCAAGCAGAGTGAGCGGACGGTAGCACTGTTCGCGGTTGAAGACGGTGTAGATCGCGTCCAGTGCCCAGCTTTGGTCGAGCACGATCTCGTCGCGGAACAGCCTGCGGCGATAGAACACGATGCCCGCGTTGTGCAGGTAGTCCAGCAGACTGTCGGGCGAACTGACGTCGCCGACATCGGAGCACAACTGCTGGAACTGCTGTTGCGTCAGCGTGCGATGCTGCCGACGGTCGCGGGCGCGATGTGAGTCCTCGTCGAGCCACCGCTGAAGCTGCTGTCGCACCTTCATGCGGCCCTTGCCGATGGTCGTGATCCCTTCCTGACCACGCAGATGGCGGATCGCTTCACGCAGTGCTTCATTGAACGTGTCGCGCTTGCGGTCCTCCTTCGCGCTGTAGTGAACCTGCTGCAGATAGGGAAACGCCTTGAGCAATTCGGGATCGGCCGGTGGCAGCAAGACTTCGTCCTGGGGCGTGTCGCACTGATTCTGGACGAGCACCACCGGACAGACATTTCCGGCGGCGTGACGGACGTATTCCAGCCAGTACGGGAGCGGCTGATTGCGGAATCGCATGCCGCCATGTTCGAACTTGGTGTTGGTTTCCGCCGCCGGTGTCCAGACGACGACAAACAAGGCTCGTGACTTCAGGAACAGGGCGTGCGTGCCGTGATATAAATCCTGCCCGCCGAAGTCCCACAGGTTGAGCAGCGTTGGCTGGGAGTCGCCCGGCATCGGCAGACTCGTCTGCGTGACGGTGATGCCGTGCGTTGAATCAGCATCCTCCTCAAAATCTTTGCCGCGGAGTCGATTGCAGATCTGTGTCTTGCCGATCCGCCCGTTGCCAATGACGATGACTTTGACATCGGTCACCGGCTCGGCCCCCGCCGCGAGATCCTCCACATGATCCAGTAACCGGATGCGGCAATCGCCTTTCGAAAGGACTTCTGCAGGTATCTCCGGAATTCGGCTCGTATGCAGATACAACTTGATGGGCTGATCCGCTCGGAGCAACGCGAGCGGAAACGCGCTCAGTATGCAGCCGCATGCACGTAAAACTCGAAGATTTGGCAATCGCAGTAAGGGCGACAGATTACTTACCAATGTGTCATTGAAACTCAGTTCCTGGAGGCTCTGCAGCCCCGATAAAGCCGACAAATCCGCTACCGGTGTGTTGCTGCAATTTAGTACCTGGAGGCTCTGCAATCCCGACAACGCCGACAAGTCACTTACCGATGTGTGACAGCACGTGAGCGACTTCAAGTCCCGCAGCGAGGCAAGTGGCGACAAATTGTGAATCTGCGTGTTTAAGCAATCGAGGTGCTGCAATGCCGGAACGTGCGACAATGCCGACAGGTCACTCACCGCCGTAACGCTGCAATCGAGTGATTTCAATTGGCGCATACCAGCTAACGGCGAGAGGTCAGTTGCAGGAGTGAAGGAACAATCCAGGATTTCCAAGCACTGCAAGTGTGACAAAGGCGACAAATCAACGACGGGACTCCCTGAGAAGTTGAGTAGCTTGAGGCTCTGTAGCACTGACAGCGGCGACAGATCACTTACTAAAGTGCAACTGCAATTGAATGACTTCAAGCTGCTCACCCCAGACAACGCCGCCAGGTCGCTCACCTTCGTATTCCAGCAATCGAGTCCCCTCAGGCTCAGCAGACCTGACAACGCGGACAGATCCGTCACCGAGGTGCCGCGCATCGCGATGTATTCCAGCCGAGGGAGCCGCAGCGAAGGTAATCGCTGCACGGAGAAGTTGTTCGGTTTGCACGCATTCCCCGAACGTTGATGCTTGCGATGTTCGTCGTAAAACGAATCCCCGAGATTCAACCGGCGCAGGTGCGTGAGTTGATGAATCTCCTCTGGCAGTTCGGTCAGGCCGAGCATTCCGAGATCGAGGAATCCGGTCTGCTGCCGGGCTTCGTCGGCGATCAACTGCCGGGCGATCGCGAGCCCTTCGGGATTGGACATCGTGCGTTCTCTGCGTGAATCAGCGGCTACGGAGTCTTCTGCTGACGAATGTTGTAGCAGTTCGGCGTCACGTGGGCATGCGTGAACGGTTTGTAGTCCCGGCTTCAGCCGGAATCTTTGCTCACGAGTGACCTCGAGGTGCCCGTCACAGGAACGCCTGAAGTATCAGGCTACCGCGACATCAATGCATGATTTTGGGGTACGCCGAACAAGCGCAGCGCCGTTCCGGCAGGGGTCTGGCACTGCAAACGCTACATCGCCGAATGCCGCGATCTGCTGACCGCATTGGTACAGCGATGGATGAGTCCCGCACCACAACGAGCCGCAACGTCTGTCCGTTCGACAATTTCTGGTGGAACGAACCGCCCGCCGCTGCTGCGCGTTGTTCGAACGAAACGGTTCGTATAGTCATTCGACCACCATGTGTCACCCCACGCCGCTCTTCGACTTGGCGCGGGCTTCGCCCGCAACCCAATTGACGCCCCGGCGGAGCTTGCCTCCGTCGAGCGAGGATCATGACCAGCCATCGCCCGGAATCGGCACCTGGCCACCATTGCGGCTTGCCCGCATGGAGCCGTGATTCCATTGATCAGCGCCCTACGGAGGCAAGCTCCGCAGTGGCGAAAA
>JAYTAK010000432.1:0-1747 GCA_043737515.1 Candidatus Kuenenia sp.
TGCGACGGAGAACGGATACAACCTTTACGTCTGCGGTAATGGCGGCACGAAACCACGCCATGCGGAATTGCTCGCCGCCGACATCGACGAAGAGACCGCGATTCGCTACATCGATCGATTTTTCATCTACTACATCATGTCGGCGGAAAGACTGACGCGCACGTCGGTCTGGTGTGAAAAACTGGAAGGCGGCATTGATCACATTCGTGACGTCGTGGTTCACGACAAGCTGGGCATTGCGGCTGAGCTGGAAGACATGATGCAGCATCTGGTGGATACCTACCAGTGCGAATGGAAATCCACCGTCCAGGATCCTGAAAAGGTTCGCTGGTTCCGACAATTCATGAACACAGATGACACAGAATCCTGCATCGAAGTTGTCTCCGAACGCGGACAGCAGCATCCTGCCGACTGGCCCGGCGAGTTCGTTTCGCTGGGGCAGTTCCAGGAGATGGTTCAGAAACGAGTCGATATCGAAGACATGTTTCCGGAAGAAGTCGATCAGACAACATGGGTCGATGTCGGACATGTGAGCGACTTCCCGGCGGACGGGGGAGCCACAATTCAGCGAGGCAGAGTCCAGATTGCAGTATTCAATTTCACGAGTCGCGGTGAATGGTATGCCTCGCAGAACATGTGTCCGCATCGCAAAGCTTTTGTGCTGTCGCGAGGAATGATCGGCGACGCAGCGGGTACACCGAAAGTCGCCTGCCCGTTGCACAAGAAAACATTTTCACTGGAAACCGGAGATTCGCTGCAGGGAGAGGAATACTCGATCCGCACTTTCCCCGTCAGAATCGAAGATGATCGAGTGCTGCTGGAACTACCTCCGATTCAGATTCTGGATGAACAGCTTGCGACTGAAATCGGCCGCAAGCTGGCGACGTCTTGTGAACCATTGCTCTCGTTGGCGTGCAGCCCCTGATCGGCAGGCTAATGGCACTTGGTTTAGAAAGTAGCAGGCACTTTCCAAGTGCCGTAGCCCTGAAAACCATGGCGCGGGCTCCGTCCGCAACCGAAACAAGTAAGCAGATTTCGCTGAAATCTGCGGTGCCGACTTCGGCGAAGTCGGCCCACGTTTAGTCGGCCTCAAAATGATGCGTTGCCAAAAATCTTCTCAGGAATATTCAACTCTCAACGTTTGCAGAGCAGAGAATGCGGACGGCACACGGAGTGTGCCTGCTACTTTTGAGGTAATGCGAGTGCCATTGGGCCAGCGGGCTGTTGATTTAAGCAGCCGTTGGGCGCTAGCCCCGGTTATATGGATGGAAATCACGATGAAAACAACCGAGGCTAGCGCCTTTCGGCTCATGAGGAGCCGTAAATGAACAGACCACTAGCGCCCAGCGGCTTTTCGTCAAATCGGACACTTTCTTCCAGAACGGTTCTGAAGGCTGTACTCCAGCGCTTCGACATCCATAGCACGCGACGGACATGACCATCACTGCAACTCAATCTGATCTGTCGAAGTCACCGCTCGGTTCTGCGCCTCAGGAGCATCCGTTAGATCTGATTGCACGACTCATGCGTGAACAGTCAACGCTCACAGCCGCTGAAGAATTCTCGTCATGGCATCAGACTCACGCGGAACCGGATCAAGCCCGGTATTATCGCGACCTGCTTCCCACAGCCATGCCGCAGGTGGGGCAGCAATTTGCATTCGAAGTGGATCTCGACAGTTGTTCCGGCTGCAAAGCCTGCGTCACGGCCTGCCATACGCTGAACGGTCTGGACGACGGTGAAACAT
>JAYTAK010000433.1:0-4151 GCA_043737515.1 Candidatus Kuenenia sp.
CGGTGCGGATCTGCAGAGACCGGCGACCGTACGCGATCCCGCGGCGACTGAGCGGAATCAGACTCATCGCCGGAGCATGTTCGGAATACGCCTGCGCCAGTTCCGCCGTTGGTTTATAGCATTCAGCGAGATTCATCCCACGAAAGTGTACATGCAACACATGCAGCTTGCTGCGCACGAACCAGTACGCATAGGCCAGTCGACTGTGCAGTCTCCAGATCAGGCGATCGTTGGCTGAAGGTTCTGTCGTTTTCCGGCCGACAAACCAGCGCGGCAGCAGCGAATGCAATGTCTGCACAGCGATTTCACGAACTGTAGAGAGAGGCAGCATCCATGCAGACGGCAGCGTTCCGCCAAGACTACACAACGCCGATTCCCACAGCTCGATTGCCCGATCTTTGCGGTCTTCCTTGAATGCCAGTTCGCCCAGTTTCAATGTGACCTCTGCCCGCAGCGTCGGGGAGTCCGCACACTGGATGGCACGTTCAAAAAGCGGTTCCGCTTCCTGATAGCGACCGCTCAGCATCAGCACATCACCGAGCCCGTACAGAACTCTGAAGTCCGGCTCTTCGAACCGCGTGAAAAAGCTTCTCATCGCAATTCTGTACTGTTGCTCTGCCGACTCCAGCGCGTGACTGGTGCGCGCCATTTCGGCAGCCTCAATGGCATAATCTCCTGCCAGATCGGAACGTCCGGACGCATCATGATGAAATGCGATATCAAAGACCCGGTGCGGTTCAAAGCGGCTGAGATACTCAGCGGCTCTGCGATGAATCAGCGCCCGTCGCGCAGGAGTCAGCGTCTGCAGGACGGCTTCACGAATCTGATTGTGCATGAAGGAACAAATGCTTCCGGAAGCCTGCTCCCAGATCAAACAGTTGCGGCGTGGCTCGATCAACAGTTCCAGCACGCGTTCCGGAGGAATTCTGGCCAGATCCGCTGCCATCGCGATCGAGAAATCTTTCCCCAGGATCGCGCCCACGCTTAGCAAATCCTGGGATTCCTTTGACAGGCGAAACAGTCGCTGCTTCAGTACCTCGGCAGCTTCACCCGACATTTGCAGGTTCTTGAGCTGCCGCTCATCCACCTGCCAGCCGGAGACGGAGGGTGTCAGCACGCCGCCTTCCACCAGTCCGCGGAGGACGGCCGAAGCCATGAATGGATTGCCAGCCGACATTTCCCAGACAGTTGTCAGAATCTGGGCAGGCAGGCCACCGGTCATGGACCCCAGAAGGTGGTCATGGTCCGCCCGAACCAAAGGGTCCAGGCTGAGTTTGATGGCCCACTTCAGATTGTCCCTCAGCCGTTCTGCCGCGGTGTCGGAAGGACGCGTGCCGACGATCAGCAGCGTCGGGCTGGAATTCGTCAGATGCCAGCATTCAAGCATCGTCAAGGTAAGGTCATCGGCCCAGTGCATGTCATCCAGAAGAATCAGCACCGGTTTTTCAGGCGTTCCGATCGCTCGAAAGAATGTCGCCAGCGCTATGGCAATGCGACGGTCAGAAAGGTCCTGAGTGTGTTCAACGGAAACATGCAGAGCCAGCTCCGTGACCAGTTCCGGCACGACGACCGCCAGCTCGCGCCCAAACTCGCTCAATTCGGATTGCAGGTGAGGCCTGAGCGTCGCGTCCTGACGGATCACTGCAAGACACTGCGACAGGATTTGCCGGAGTGAAGCCAGCGGCGCAAGTCCGATCTGATTCTGTCCCTGGGCACGAAAGACACGAAAGCCGTGTGAGACCGCGATGCGTGAAACTTCCAGCAGCAACCTGGACTTTCCAAGGCCGGAAGCCGCTGTGACCAGAACCGTCCGACTGTGGCCCTCCGCGACAGCTTCCAGCTCAGACTTGAGCAATGCCATATCGCGGGATCGTCCGACGAACGCGGGTTCGATCAGAGTTTCCCGGCGATCCATCGTCCCCAGGACCAGGCACTGCGGAAATTCCGCCTCCTGCACAGTCGCGATCTGTCGCAGGTCATACAGAACTCCGGCGGCAGACTGGTAACGGTCGCGAGGATGCTTCTGCAGCAACCGGAGTAAGATATCACTGAAGTGTCTGGGAATCAGCGGGTTGATTGACGTCGGATCTGGAACCGGCGACGTCATGTGATGGAAGACCAGCTCGCCGACGGTATCAGCCGCAAACGGCACGCGCCCGGTCAGACACTCAAAGAGCAGAATTCCCAAAGAGTACAGGTCCGATGAGGCCCGCACATCTTCGTCGAGAGCGCCCAGCGCTTCAGGCGATGTGTAAGCGGCAACTTCCTTGGCCACCGCCGTATTCTGCAGTCCATGCAGCATCATCAACGGGCCATAACCTCCGATGAAGGCTGCCGTGTTTCCTGCTGATTCCTCGACGATGATCTCGCGGGGAAGGAGGCAGCGACGAATCAGACCGTGCTGATGAAGATCTTCCAGCGCGATCAGAATGTCTTCGGCGATGCTCAGTGTCGTGCCGACGGAAAGTTGTGATGTCGCAAGCTGATCGGCCAGCGTCCTGCCGGGCGTCCATGGACAAATAATCCGACCGCTGGCGTCTTTGAATTCAAAGTCCAGCGGCACGGTCATCCGGTCAAATGACAACAGTGCCAGCCTGGCTGTCTCGTACTCCAGACGCATCCGCACGGCAGGTGGCGTATCAGAACTGAACGACACGTCGTGAATGATGACTTTCTCGCCTGAGTCATTTGCAGCAACCACGGAACGGCAAACTTCATCTTCACTGATAACAGCGCACACATGGTATTGTGACCAGGATTTCTGACTGTGTTTTAACAATGGTAGCCCCTTCACTGGCTGGCCCGATGTGGCGGGTGATCCGTTTCAAACTCTGCGGAACGCGACCGCCTGAATCAATCTGTGTCCGCGGAGTCAATCTGCACCCGAATGATGTCTTCCCGGCGTTCAAAGAATGCATCCAGAACCTGCGGGTCGAACTGGGTACATCGACCTTCTTCCATGATGGCGAAACACTTCTGCAACGGAAACGGAGGCTTGTAGGGCCGCCTGCTGCTGAGCGCGTCAAACACGTCTGCCACGGCAGTGATCCGGCCTTCCAGCGGAATGTCGTCTCCGGCCAGACCCAATGGATAACCGTTTCCATCCCATCTCTCATGGTGCGTCTGCGCGATCCGCCGGGCCATCTCAAGAATCGGGGACGAACCGGCATCCATGATGCGCGCACCGATCTCAGTGTGCTTGCGAAGCATGGCCACATCTGAATCCGGAACCT
Source organism: Candidatus Kuenenia sp. (assembly GCA_043737515.1). Lineage (GTDB taxonomy): Bacteria > Planctomycetota > Planctomycetia > Planctomycetales > Planctomycetaceae > SXXK01. The sequence continues at coordinate 3,234 of JAYTAK010000433.1, forward strand.
GCTGAATAATTTTCCTGCCAAACCCGCAGTGCTTTTGCATCATTTCGAATTCTTCCGGAGTCAGACTCCCCGGCTTGAGCAGAATCGTGTCAGAAATGCCGATCTTGCCGACGTCATGCAACTGGGCCGCAGGCTCAAGAATGTCCAGGTCCTGCTGCGAGAATCCAAGTTGCTCAGCAATGATGCGCGCATAGCGACCGACGCGGATAATGTGCTGTCCGGTGTCGTCATCGCGGAACTCAGCGGCACGAGCCAGACAATGAATCACGTCGAGACGCGATGCCTCCAGTTCGGCTGTCCGGCGGCGCACGGCTTCTTCAAGGTCTTCTGAATGCCTGTGAAGTCGATCGTGATAAGCCTTGACCCGCAGCACGTTGCCGAGTCTCGCCAGCAGTTCTTCACCGTGGACTGGTTTCTGCAGCAGGTCGGTCGCCCCCGCCTGCAAAGCGGTGAGTTTTGTTTCGGGGTCTGAGCTTCCAGTCAGGATCACGACGGGTGTCCGGCACAACGTTTCGTCAGACCGAATGGCGGCAAGGATCTCCAGCCCGTTGATTTCGGGCATATGAATATCCAGTAATACCACGTCCGGACGGTTTAACCCCATTAGTGGCAGCGTCTGACCTGCATGATCTGTGGATATCAGATTTCCGTAGCCACCGATCTCCAGATACCGCCGGACCACTTCAATATTGAGTTGCTCGTCATCCACGATCAGGATGCAGGATTGCTTAATGTCGCGGTCTTTCTGACCACGAAACATCGAAGCGCCTGATATTCTGGAAATGGACCGGGAGTCCGGTTTGGATGCTGTAACCATGACGCTGTTTCTTAATCTGGCGAGTTGAAAATGGCTGCCCCTACCGGATTCTATATGTGCGTGATTTATGGGAACGTCATTCGTTTAACGGCAATGCCGTT
>JAYTAK010000434.1:0-9513 GCA_043737515.1 Candidatus Kuenenia sp.
GTTCCCGGCGCTGAAAGACCAAAGTAACCACGTTCGGGGAGCACGGCGTACAACACGCTGGTCAAGTCCCAGGTCGGGCGATTGTGCGGCGGCGGATCGTACAGCACATACGCGACCTTGAGCGGATGAAATGGTACGTAGTTGTAATCCTGTTCGATACTGGTTGCCGGATACGGTGCTGCCAGACCGATTTCAAATCCGCTGTAAACAATCTGCGTGGGCCATTCTGCAGCGAGAATTTTTGCCGATGAGATGTCTTCCACAACATTGTATTCCAGATGTTCTTTGCCGTTGATCGGAGTGAACGCGCCTGCCATGACCGAAAGCAGTTTCACCTTTTTCTTCGCCAGTTCATGTCCGGAAAGCGGGCTGATATCGTCGGCAGGCGACTTCAGCAAATTGGCCAGGTTCGTGGAAAATCCCACTTGAGCGATCAGCACGCTGCCATCAGCTTCTGCTGCCAGAGCCTTTCTCAGCACAGTCACAGCCGCAGGAGCATCTTTACCGGATCTCAGATCGTGCGGATAGCGGTCGATGCCATTGTCAGCATCTGCGACCAAACCCGTGAAGCGACTCTGCTGCGGCGTGATACCGCTGCGACAGACTCCGATCAGTACGTCGCCTCGACCGTAAAATGTATTGATTGCATCCGTCAAGGCCGCGCACTGTTCGTGGTCCTTGGTGATCGTGACAGCGATCAGGCGACAGTGTCCGCGACTTTGCAACGCATGCATGACACCCATCGCCAGGACATCATCGCAGTCGTTGCCAATGTCGGTATCAAAGATCAGCGGCGTTGCACTCGATTGCGCCAACGTCGCTCCGCAGCAGTGGATCATCGCTGTCGCCAGGAGAATGACTCGTATCATGGAATGAACTCATTTCGTCGAGTTAATGTGCTGCATCTCCGCCAGCGGCGTGAACGCCGATTGCCGCGGGAGTGACTTCTGCGTGCCTCGGTTGCTCAATATACCGTGCAACACCTCAGACTTCACGAAACATGTGGCAGATGTTTCAGGTTTTGGAACGGAAGCATTGAACGATCGAACATTGTAAGATACAGGAGTGGCTCAGACGTGAAATGAGGACTTCCGCGTGAATTCAGAATGCTGTCCCGACAAATCGACGCTCGACGCTTTTGCCGCCGGTGAACTTTCGGGTGACAGCAGCTCAGAGGTTGCACGCCACATTGATGTCTGCCAGACATGTCGGGCGAAGGTCGAGGAGTACAATCCGTCGTTTCTCGCCACGCTGGCACCCGTCAGAAACGAAGCCACTGAGGGCATGGTGGCCAGATCGCCGCATTTGCTGCGATTCGTCCCCGATCAAAACAGGAACAGTCTCTCCAGTAAACGGCGTGTCATCGCCGAAGACTTTGCGACCAAATTGCGGAGCGGCGCGAATCCAGACATCGCGCGGCATCTCGCTGACCACGGCATCCAGTCAGACACGCTCGACCTGTCGGCTGAGCATGTCATGCTGTTGCTTGAGTTGCTGTATCTTGAACTTCAACATGCCTGGAAACAGGACACCGCTTCACATGCAGGAGTCGATACGGCAGCGGCCGCGCCGAGGCAGGGATCCGATGATCGTCCGACGACAGACCAGTATGTGCGACGATTTCCGATCCTGCGGACATGTCCGCTTCTGGTTGCGGATCTGGCGAAACAGGAAGCCATCATTCGTGGATTTCAGATCGACGACCGGCATGCGAACGAAGCCAGTCAGCCAGCCGGCATCGAACAGTTTGACCTGATCAAACCCATCGCCAGTGGCGGGATGGGCGTCGTCTGGAAGGCGCTGAATCGTGAGCTGGGACGGACGGTCGCCGTCAAGTTGATTCAGCAGAACAAAGTCGTCGGCAATCCGGAACGGCAACTCCTCTATCAACAACGGTTTCTGGTCGAAGCCCAGGCCGCCGCCCGGTTGACGCACCCCAACATCGTCCAGATTCACAGCATTCATAATACGGCGGGGCAGTTGTATTACGAAATGGATCTGATTGAAGGCGGCAATCTGCGGGATCTCATCAAAGACGCAGCGACCGTGCCCGTGCCGCGAGCCGTGGAACTGATGCGGGATATTGCCAGCGCGATCGATCACGCTCACCGTCGAGGCGTCATTCACCGTGACCTGAAACCGGAAAACATCCTGATGCAGGATGGAAAGTTTCCGATGATCACCGACTTTGGCCTGGCGAAGCTCGTCGATTCCGACACCGCGCTGACGCAGGACGACACGGCGATGGGAACCATGAGCTACATGGCGCCCGAACAGTTTCGTGATGCCGCGAGTGTCACCGTGTCGGCTGATATCTATTCGCTGGGTTCCATGCTGTATGAACTGCTCGCAGGCGAGGTTCCGATCGCCTACAAGGGAGACATCACCAGCTTCAGCGACAAGGTAGAGAATTTCGACCCGCTGCCGCCGCAGCGACGTGACCGGTCGGTTTCAAAGGACATTCAGAACGTCTGCCTGAAGTGTCTGGCAAAGAAGCCCGAACAGAGGTACGCATCAGCGGCAGACTTGACGAATGATCTGACGGCGTTCCTTGAAGGCCGACCGGTGTCCGCTCGACGCGTTGGCCCGCTGGGACAATTCTGGCGAATCTGCAAACGTTACCCGAAGACCGCCAGTCTCGCGGGTTTATTGGTGATGGCGCTGCTGGTCGGTTTTCTGGTCTCGGTGAAATTCATGCTCGATGCGCAACAACAGGCGCTGGTGGGAATGGGAGCCGTCAATGAACTTTATCTGAAGATTGACCAGAACGATGTGTTCCGACAGCCAGCGTTCAATGATCTCCGGGTGCGATTGTTGAAGGAAGGTCGCGAACGGCTGGAAGAGCTGACGTATGCGCCGGTCTCGTCGCGTGACAAAAGCCATCAGCGTGCAATTGCCACTCTGCATTTTATTACAGGACGGAGCCTTCAGGAGTCGGAGCAGTCCAACGCAGCATTCACCGAGCTGCGACTTGCGGAATCGATTCAGCGCGGACTGACGGTGGATGATCCGCACGATCTGGATTCCCACGCTGATCTCGCCCGAACCCTCGTGGCAATGGAGCAGGTCAGTCCGCAGCATGAGGACGTCCTGCTGTGGCTGGAAGAGGCACAGTCGCTTCGCGAAGGGGTCGCCCTGGAACTACGTGACGATGATCGTCGCAAGCCGACGGCACTCCGACTGCTCGCTAACGTATTCATGAATAAGGCAAATCAGCTTGTTGAACCGATCATCCAGCGACACGTCAAGGCAACTCCTGAAACTGTAGACGAAGCGCTGGACCTGTTCCGGGCGGCGAGTCAGAAACGTGACGAAGCAGTCGCCCTGCAATCAAAACTCACGGTCGATCAAGGCGAAAAAGACGCACTGGCTCGCGATATCATCGTGGGCAAAGCAAACCTCGCTAGGCTACTGTCACAGATTGAAGAGCGTACGCCGGAGGCCGTCGGTGCCCTGCATTTGGCTGCAGCAGCCCTCTCCAGCTACCTCAAAACACACGCATGGGATGTTGAAGCAAGGCGTCAGTTCGCAGAATGCCAGTTGTCAAAGTATCTGATGGCAGACACAAAAACGGATACAGAACTTACCGTGCTTGCGGAAGCCGAACGAGACGCCGACATCGTGATGGCCATGATTCCGAATGATATGTACAGTCGACGGACAGTGGCCCGAATCGCTCTCGAACGAACAATCAGAGAGATTGAACTCGATCTGGATGACGCATTCGAATCCAATTTGGAATCATTCACGCCGGCGAAATTGAATCCGGTTGCCGTGGAACAACTCAGCCGCGCATTTGAGCACCTGCCGGCAGAGCCAGAAATCGCTGGCAACGGGGTGTACATCGACGACTTAGAGTTTCTGACGGCCGTGCGTCTGGCGAGGACGCTGCGAACTGTCAAGCCACTGGACGATGTTACGGGATCGGCGGATGCTGCACCGGATGATCTCCGAAAGAATTATCTGAGTCAGGTTGATACTGCTCGTGAGCATCTCTTTGAGCCGCCGTCTGATGCGATGCCAATCACGGTGAATGATTTTTACGAAGCAAAAATCCAGATGCTGGCATACTCGGCGGTCGTGGCACACCTGCAGTCCGAAACATCGAAGCGCGATGGCAAAGCGAGAGAGTGTCTGGCCGCCATTGAATCGCGCCGTCAACTGGGCCACGAAAGTGACGCCTTTGGCACTTACGAGTCCAAGGTTCGCCAACTGCTAGAGTCTCCGTCGTCCGACGAACAACCGTGACAGCGTTCACTTGGCGCGGGCTTCGCCCGCAACCCCACGTAGCCACGCTCGCCAGAGCGTGAGTTTCCTCTGGATCGCCCACGTTCTGGCGAACGTGGCTACGAAGCACGTACGGTGGGACAAGCGGCTGACAAGCCGCGCCGGCCCACCGTTCTTGAGTTGCACACATGGTGGGCCGGCGCTCGCGTTGCTCGCTGGTCCCACCCTACAAGAACTCCGCTTCTCAAAGTGAGCCTGGTTTAGAAGAATCGGTTGATGCTCACGATCAACTCGCCATCAAACGCCCGGTGACTCAACGAGTTGGCGGACGACAGCGGCGCGGCAGCGGCGATCTGAATGCGGGTATTTTTCCGGATTTCTGCCGAGACACCCGCCGTCAGGTTCAGCAGTTCTGTAATTCTGCTTTGGGAAAACAGCAGCCCCGTTACGCCCTGCGGCCCGGTCGCGAACGAACTGCCTCCGCCGATGTTTTTCGAGTAATGGAGTTCGACGCTGCCATCGAGTCGCGTCAGATTTTGGGCATCCGCCTGGTCGAAAAGATTGACGACGACTGCGGAACTCAAAAACATCAGTGTGGGTTCTCGAAACCCGCCAGCCGGCGCGCCGGGCACCACAACGCCCTGGTTGTTCAGCCCGAAATCGACCGATCCAAAGTACTGAAACGTCGTGCGGCTGAGCAGGTCTGTCGCGCCTGGCAGGAGAGAACTGAATTCATCACCTGAAGTGGCCAGTTGCGGGGTCAGCATCCCACCGAAGAATGGTGCGATATGCCAGGCGTTGTTGTGTACGCTGAAAGGCGTCCCCATCACCTGCCCCGTCACATCGCCGCCGGTCGGTGTAATCAGAGTTGAACCAACGACCACGCTGTAGGAATCCTCCAGCAGGATGGCTTGTTTCCACGAGATCGGAATGTTGCCGAACTCACCGCCCTGAACGCCATATCCGGGCTGTGTGATATCAGCGTTGCCGGAGAACGGGAGGCGAATCTCCACCGAGGTGAGTTCGTCTTCATCCATCGTCTTCTCGATCCCAAACAGGAAATTGTCAAAGTTCTGCCGACGCGAAACGGGAGGCATCCCCGGTATGTTGACGTCTGATCCGAGCGCGTTGTTGAAATGGCGATAGTCGAAGAACACACGGTTCTGCGGCAGGCCCTTGTTATTGTCGGCAATGCTGAAGCGTCCGTTGCCCCCACCCGACGGGATGTCGGCGGAGAGCTGCCCCGCGGCATTGTCCAGGACGGAGACCGATCCGCATGTGCCAAAGTAGTTTCCGTGGAACTGTGCGGGGGCCAGCAGAGATTGATGTGACGTGCGGCCTCGACGGCCTCCTGAATCCGCAAGCTGAAGGCCACGCAGGAAATCAGGTGAACTGCTGCCAGCTGCCGCAGTCCCCGGTCGCCGCGTCTGTGGAGGCGTGTTCTGCAACTGTGGCAACGGATTTGTGTTGGGTGTGGTTTGATCGGACGGTGGCGGGGCGGTCGTTGAGTCCTGCGAAGCCTCAGTCGTCTCCGCCGGAGGAAGCGCTGACTGCGGACCCTCCTGAGCGCCGGCGCTCTGACACGCATGAGCTGACAACACAGCGCTTGCGAAAAGAAATCCAGTGGCAATCTTCAGTCGTCGCACGATCATCCCTCCATGGGACTCCGACAGACAACCGATTGCACTTCGGCATTTTCTGCTGCGGGCATCAAGAACTGAAGAAGTCCCGAATAATGGTATCGGATGCTCCCTGGATACGGCTTGAACCAGTAAGGACGCGGATGTCGGATTTGGCGAAACGATCGACCGTGTAAGTCGTGGGGACGCGTTAACGTTTGTGAGCGATCCTCCATTCGAGTACGCTGTCCGGTCGGGTTTCATAAAATGTCCTGACTCTACCGAATTCTATGTGCAGCTCCCGATTGTTTTTGAAGGAAAAATCGAGTGTGGGAGAATGATCGTTTAACGGCGAGCCGTCGGCGTAGGCGAAATTCTCTGCCGCCTACGGCTACGGCTTGCCATCGGCGAATGAAAACTCACGTTTTTTTTAACGACGTGACAAGCTGGAAGCTTATCCCACGTTTAGCCAACAGGATTGATTGCCATGCAACTGTTCCCTATGAGACTTCAGCTCATCGTATGTCTCACGTTTTTCCTGCAGGCCGCACCGGTCATTTTTGCACAGGCAAAGCCGCTGGCGGCCAACGCGCGAGAGCCATGGACGATGTCGCGACTGCAAGGCACGCCGACGCCTCCGGAGCCGCTCAGGATTGTTCCCGCATTTCCTCGCATCAGGTTTGACCATCCAACCACTCTGCTGGAAGTCCCAGGCACGAATCGCATGCTTGTAGCAGAAATTGGCGGAAGGGTCGTCACGTTTTCCAAAAACGCCGCCGTCACTGCTGATCTCGCCGTGGATCTGCGGGAACTGGCTCACGGAAACGTTTCACTGTTCGCCGCAGTGCTGCATCCGCAGTTTGAAAAGAATCGTTTCGTGTATCTGTGCTATGTGCATCCGGACAAAGGGTCTCACACGCGAGTTTCACGATTCACGATGACCAGCGACGCCGTTCCCGTGATCGATCCGAAGAGCGAAACCGTGATTATCACCTGGCCGTCCGGCGGCCACAATGCCGGATGCCTGCAGTTCGGTATCGACGGCATGCTCTACATTGCCACCGGCGACGGATCTGGTCCCAATCCTCCTGATGGATTGACCACGGGGCAGGACGTCACTGACCTGCTGGGTGCGATACTGAGAATCGATGTCGATCATCCGGCGACCGGCATGAACTATTCCATCCCGGCGGACAATGCCTTCGCCAGTCACGCCACCGCGCGGCCGGAGATTTTCGGCTATGGGTTGCGGAATCCGTGGAAGTTCGGGATCGACCGCAAGACCGGCGAAGTCTATGTGGCGGACAACGGCTGGGAAACGTGGGAGATGATTCATCTCGTCGGCAACGGCACCAACTGCGGCTGGCCGATCATGGAAGGGCGAGCGATTCTAAGAGGCGAAGTCGCTCTCGGACCAACTCCGATCACTCCGCCGATTCGCGACCATCATCATTCAGAAGCAAACTCCGTCATCGGAGGCCCCGTCTATCGCGGCGACAAATTGAAGACCCTCGACGGCGAGTTTGTCTATGGCGACTACATCACCGGTACGATCTGGTCCGTTGGTCGTGCCGCCGACGGATCCTTTGTCGGCCGGACACTGGTCGATACAGATCTTCGCATCACCGATTTCCTCGAAGGCCACGCGGGTGAACTTTATGTGCTCGATTATGACCTCACGGGGCAGATCTATGAACTTGTGCCGAACATTGTCCCGGACCTGTCCGCAGACTTCCCAAGGCTGCTGAGCCAAACCGGTATCTTCCAGTCCGTGACGCCGCTTCAGCCAGCACCCGGCGTCGTGGAATACGACGTCGTCGTGCCTCGCTGGACCGACGGCGCGGTCGCTCAGCGATTTGTCGCCGTGCCGGGCAATGATCGAATTGAGCTGGCACCTCACGGCGGCGTTCGAGGCAAGTATCCTGAAGGCACAGTGTTTGCGAAACAGCTTTCGATCCCGGACAGTGACGGCCAACCGACGAAGCCTCTGGAGACTCAGATCCTGCAACTGCAGAACGGTGTCTGGAATCCTTACAGCTATCTCTTGAACGAGGCTGGCACGGATGCAGAACTTGTCAGCTCAGCCGGTACAGCACAAACCGTTCAGTGGCCCGATGCGAATGCCGCTGGTCAGTTCACGGAACGCACATGGCACACCAATGCGATCAACGAATGCCGACTTTGTCACAACGCCGGGCCCGGATTTGTGCTGGGCTTTGTGGGCAATCAACTTTCACGACCAACGATGAATTCAGCGACTGGCACCGATCAGTTGGAATCGCTGCTGAGCCAGGCAGTCATCGTGGCAATTCCGGATGACGCCCGCAGCCCCGCATTTCAGCTTGTGGCCCCGCACGACGAGAATCTCGACTTGAATGTCCGAGCCCGCTCGTACCTGCACGGCAACTGCAGCATGTGTCATCACAAGGGCGGCAATGCGATCGTGTCGTTTTTCCTGACACGGGATCTCACTTTCGAGCAGATGACCACAAACAAAGGCACCAACATCGGCACCTTTGGGATGCAGAAGGCAAAGATCATTGTCCCTGGAGACCCGTTCCGATCGGTCATGATGTATCGCATGTCCAAGCTCGGTTACGCCCGCATGCCCTACATCGGAAGTCAGGTGGTCGATAGTCAGGGCGTTTCGCTGATCGCACGCTGGATTCAGTCGCTTCCGGCAGATCCGTCCACGGAGTTTTCAAATCCGCTGATCCCTGCGTCGTCACAGGCGACAGCTCTCGCATCGCTGGCACTGAAATCCCCCGACGCAGAAACTCGCACCGCGTCAATTCAGCAACTGACCGGCAGCACCGAAGGATCTCTCGCACTGATGATCCGGTTGCACTCCGGCGATCTTCTGATGCCTGGCGATCGAGAGACGGCCATTGAGACCGTGCGAAACGCCAGCAGCGACGTCCGCGGGCTGTTCGATCATTTCGTCCCGGAGTCACAGCGAAAGAAGACTCTCGGTCGAACATTCGAACCGTCGCTCGTGCTGTCTCAGACCGGCGACGCGCTGCGTGGTCGGCTGATTTTCTTCAGCGACGCGGCCCGCTGTCGAGCCTGTCATCATACCGACGAAGCGGCTTTGTCAGTCGGTCCGACACTGAAGGAGGTCAGCAAAAAGTACATCCACTCGTCCGAACTGCTGCAGCACATTGTGCAACCGTCGCTGAAGATCGACGACAAGTTCGCCGCCTGGACTGTCGTCATGAAGGACGGACGAGTGCTGAATGGTCTGATGGAAAGTCAGTCACCCAGTCAGGTGGTACTCCGCCTGGCCGACCGCCAGCTTGTCACCGTGGCAACGACCGATATCGACGAACTCCAAAAGAGCACCAGGTCCCTGATGCCCGACAGTGTGTTCGCCGACTTGACCGCACAGGAGGCGGCTGATCTGCTGGAGTTTATTCGGTCAATTACTGAGGCCCAGAAATAGACCGCCGTCTGCAGGGTTCCCCATCCGGCTTCATGCCTTTTCGTTACCGACATTTCCAGTAGCCACGCTCGCCAGACCGTGGGGGTTTCGGCAGAGCGAACAACTTCGCCGTGCCGGATAAGGGGTGCCCACCGTCTGGCGACGGTGGCTAGTGCGCCTGTGAAGGCGATTGAATAGTCAGGTGAGAGTCCTGATCAGAGCATACGTTAATGCTCTGTAGCTGAA
>JAYTAK010000435.1:0-1745 GCA_043737515.1 Candidatus Kuenenia sp.
AACCCCTCGCAGCGAATTCTGGTAACGGACGCCACAAAACCGGACGAAAAACCAGCAGACGAGGATGCTGCGGCAAAGGAGCCAGCCGATGCAGCAGCGAAGCCTGACGCCGCCAAACAGAATTTTGATGTATTGATTGCGATCATGCCGTCGTCGCTGACGGAACCACAGATGGAGAACTTTCTGGAATACGTCAAGGCTGGCAAGCCGACGTTGATCTTTGATGATCCATGTCCGTTTGTATTTCAAAATCAATCCGGACTGGCCATGGCGCCCCGATTGCCAAAGCCGGGTGGAGGCAATCAAATGTTTGGTGGCGGTCCTCCACCTGAACAAAAAGCCGATGGCGGTGAATTGACGGCCTTGATGAAACTACTGAATGTGTCGTGGCAGTACGATCAGATCGTCTACGACCGCAATAACCCCCATTCTGAGTTTGCGACACTGCCGCCGGAATACATCTTTGTTTCCCGCTCCGGTTACAAGGAAGGTGCAGAAGGGCCGTTTTCCCCGGACAGCAAGATCAGCGATAAACTTCAGGACCTGGTGATGTTGTATCCCGGCACAATCGTTGATCGAGCCGGACGATCCGAGCAGGAGTTCATTCCGTTGTTGAAGACCAGCGGCGAATCGGGACTCCTTGCCTGGGAAAAGTTCACGTCTCAGGCTGGCTTCAATCCATTCTCACCGGGTGGCACAGAAATCAATCAAAACCCGAAACGAACAGACGACGGCAAGACACATGTTCTGGCGGCTCAGATTCGAAACAAGACAGAGGATACGCCCCTCAATGTGGTTCTTTGCTCCGACATTGACATGATCACCGACTGGTTTTTCCTGGAACGCAATCGAGGCAATCTGGAAGTGAAGTTTGACAATGTCACATTTGTACTGAACGCAGTGGATGCATTGGCGAATGATGAAACATTTATCTCGCTTCGGTCCCGTCGCGAGAGTCTGCGAACATTGAAGTTCGTGGAAGATCGCACCAGCGCCTTGCGGACTTCACTCAATAAGGAAGAAAAGAACGCTCAGGAAGAACTGGATGCACGCCTGAAGAAGGCGGAAGAGGATCTCCGTGCTGAAATCAAGAAGATCAGCGAAGATGAAACGTTGGATCCTCGCAGTAAAGACACTCAGTTGCAGCAAAAAGAGCAGCAGGTGAATCGACGCCTGAAGCTTGAGAGCGAAACGCTGGAGCGCCAACTCAACTCGAAAGTGCGTAAATCCGGACTTGAAATGAAACGTGAAATCCGGCGGATCGAGAACACAGTCCGCATTGCGGCCTGCATCATTCCGGCCATCCTCCCGATCTGCTTTGGAATGCTGTTTCTGGGATTACGAAATCTGGCCGAGCAACAGTCGATCAATCCGAACCGCCGGAAGGGCTGAGCCCTATTTGTTCTGTTAAAGTTTTATTCGTGATACCATCCTGTTGAGTCAGGTTTCTTGCTATGAACACAACGAATCGTACATTGTTATTTGGTGCAGTCGCCGCGTTTGCAGTTCTGTCGGCGGCGGGTGTGAAATACATAAATCGCCCCGTCGTGAATGCTGACTTTGCTGACGTCGGTGATGAATTCTTTAAAGAATTCACCGACCCGCTGAAGGCGACTTCGCTCAGCGTGGCAAAATACGATGCCGAGTCCAGAGAGCCAATGGCGTTCTCTGTGAAGCAGGACGACAAGGGTGTGTGGGTGATTCCATCGCATCACGACTATCCTGCTGAAGCAGCTGACCGTCTG
>JAYTAK010000436.1:0-9511 GCA_043737515.1 Candidatus Kuenenia sp.
GATCATTCCTATGCCGCTGGTGCTACGCATTCCGGCGAATGTCATGTCGGCTCCGACGACGCCCGGGATCGCAAGGAACCATGAACTGACTGTTGCGGCCAGAACCGTGCCCGCCACGATCAACAGCCCGGCGACGATGCGGACCTGTCGTTCCAGGGAGATCATCTTCTTTGTGCCGCGATTGACCGGCAAACCAGCGGCAACCCATGCGAGCGTGCCCCCTTCGATATTTACCACGTTTTCAAAGCCCGCTTTGACGAAGGCGTTGCACGCCTCAGCCGAACGTCCGCCGGATCGGCAGATGACATACAGCGGCTCGTGAGCACGAGCTCCGCGGGACGTCATGATGAGTTCGGGATTCAGCTTGTCCAGAGGGGCGTTCAGGGAACCGACAGCATGGACTTCGTAGAACTCCATCGGCGTCCGCACGTCAATCAGATCGAAACCACCCTTCTTACTGAGCGGTGCAAATTCCTGACAGGAGATTGTACTGACCATGCATTCAAGTCCTTCAACGAGTCGCAATTTACCAGAGAGATTGTACTCCGCGCGGGGCGGATTGAGATTCTTGATTGTTGCCGGATTCGTCAGAATTCGGGTAACCGTTCACGACAATTCGAGAATGACAGTTTAAACCACAGATGGACACGGATGAACGCAGATTGATAGTTGATTTCTATCTGTGTTTATCTGTGGTTGCCTGCGCAGGTTCCGTTTTGAGGCTTGCACGGGTGCGAATTCGGCCATGAATAATGCACACCTCCGAATTCTGACGAATCCGGCTACACACCACTTGTGCCCTCAGCTGTGAACGCGCGGCAGTTCGCAGCCTTCGGCCATGATGGCGGCTTCGGCAGTGGCGAGTTCCTGCAGCCGCGAGTTGACGTCTGAGTCGCTGGCGAATTGTCTGGCGAGACGTACGTACGTCGCATGATGCCGCGCTTCCGATTCGTAGAGACTGCCATAGAACTCCTTTAATTGCGCATCCGGCAAATGATCGCGCAACAGGACGAAGCGTTCACAACTGCGGGCTTCGATCAGTGCTCCGACCAGCAATCGATCGACCGCACGCTGCGGTTCAGGACGCCGCACGAGTTCCTTCAGCCTGCGACCGTACGTCCCGGGTTTCAATCTGTGAAAACGCACGCCGCGCTGTTTCAGCAGATCACGCACAAGCTGAAAGTGTTCCAGTTCCTCCCGCACAATTTCAGACATCTCGCGGCACAGATCATCGTTTTCGACATAGTCAAACATCAGATCCATCGCCGTCGAAGCCGCCTTCTGCTCGCAGTGTGCGTGATCGATCAGGATCTCGTTCAGGTGCTGATCGACCTGACCAAGCCAGCGTTCGGAGGATGTGGATTGAAGATGCAGCATAGGAGAAGTCAGCCGTCCGGGGTTATCACGGGGCTCCAGATTGTAGGGTGGGACCAGCGGCTGGCAAGCCGCGCCGGCCCACCATCATCGACGTCGCGTTCTACAGCGACAAAACCTGCCACAGGCCTGAGTAGTCGTCAGTCCAGTGCAGGACTTTTTCATTGTCTTTCCACGGTGTCACAGACTTCAGAAACGCGGGATCGGTGCCGAGTTCTTTATCTGATGTCAGCAGAATCCAGGTCGAGCTGAAGACACCGGCAAGATCATCTGCGGAGTTTTCGATTTGATAGGCGTTCCAGCCGAGATGTTCCGCCAGACCCAGAGAGACCGGATTCAGATCCAGAAAACGATTGGAGATATGCACGGCCAGAATTCCACCGGGCCTGAGCTGCTGTCGATAGATGTCACCGCATTCGCTGGTCAGCAAGTGGACGGGAATCGCATCGCTGCTGAACGCATCGATTGCCAGGATGTCAAACTGCTGACTCTTTCCGTCGGCAATTTCGCGTTCCATCATGATTCTGGCGTCGCCGATGACGACTTCAGGTCTGGTCGGCGAATCACGCAGGTAGGTGAAAAACTTGTCGGACAGCGCCACGACATCAGGATTGATATCGTAGAAACGGAAGGTGTCACCTTTTTCACAGTAGGCTGCGAGCGTGCCGGTCCCCAGCCCGACCACTCCGACCCGCAAAGGCCGTTTTTCATGTTCCGGCTGTCGCTCACGACTCATCTGAATCGCAATTCCCACACCACTTTCGCGACCGTAGTATGTCGTCGGCTGCGTCTTCCAGTATTCGTCAATGAACTGAAATCCGTGTTTGATCTGCCCGTGCGTCAAAGAATACTTTGGTGCGATGAAATCTTCGTCCGCTTCCGACGATTCCTTCTGGACGCGGAGCACGCCGTAGAAGTTGCGGGATGTGTACACCGTCTGTTTGGCATTCTCGACGACAACGTCGTCAACACTGTCTGATTTGACGATCATCGCCAGACGATTGGACAGAAACAGAATCAGCGTAATGGCGGGAATCCAGAACCAGAATCCCAGTGACGACCGATCGTTTCCTCGAAATCCATCGGCCGACCACTCCATCAATACAGCCGCGCCGGTGGTCGATGCGAAGGAGATCGCCTGCCAGTCATGGATCCATCCTGCGCGCAACAGTATGCCACAGATGCTGGTGGCAATCACATAGATGGCCCCGAGCCCGTAAAGCCGAATGGACTGTTCATGTGAATATCCAAAAAGGAATAAGCGAACAGCGGCGATGTGAGGTGCAGCCACAACAATTGCCAACAGTGCGAGCAGGATGTTTTCGCTTCTCGAACCAAACGACCACTGTGATTCGATACCTTTCATGACGAGCAACCAGCCGCAGATATTTGTCGCAACGACGTAGATCGCCCCCAGCGCGCAGAAACGCACTTTCGCCGCTGTCAGGAATCGGCTCAGCACGAGCAGAGTGGCAGAGAGGATCGGAGAACCGATTGCCGTCGCCGCCAGAGTGACGTAGATCGTTTTGCTCATCATCCCGTGGAACTTCCAGGTTCCATAGCCGATGAACCACGCACACAGCACCACCGAGAGGACAGACCAGACGGCGATGAGCCACTTCCAACGCTGTTCCAAGGCTCCTGTCAGGATGAGCCCGATGAATTGAATCAATCCGTAGACGCCAAAGACGATTGTTTCGTCAGTCGCCTCAATGTTGTCTTCCAGTGGCGAATACACAAACCATGCCACAAGCGAGGCATTTGCGGTCACAATCGTCGCCCAGATCCAGAACGCGGCTGACGGTGCCCTGAGCCAGACGCGTTGCGCACACCAGGCGATCAGCGTCACGACACAGCACGCCACAAGCCCGAGATGATATTCCCAATAGCCATGAAACGTATACGGAGCGACGATGGCGACAAAGACGCCGCCCAGGGCTCCACCCGCAGAAATCAGCACATAGAAGAGCGTCAAATACCGGGCGTGCGGTTTACAACTGACAAGTTCTCCGTGGCATGTCATGCAACAGGCGAACAGGATCGTGGCATAGATCGCCACCTGCTTTGAGATATTGACATCCGCTCCTTCATTAATCACCCAGCACGCCACCGGCGTGCAGGCCAGCAGCAACAGTCCGTAAGCTCGACGTTCGTACCACTGCGGGCTGTCGAAGCAGATGATAAACGAAATCAGATACAGGCTCAGCGGCAAGACCCACAGGAACGGAACGGTGGCCACGTCAATGCACAACTGATTCGTCGTCGCCAGCAACATCGCAGAACTGCAGGCTGCCAGTCCCAGCCAGAGCAGCATCGTGCCCATGCCCGGGCGCGGCGCTCTCACGTCATCGGCAGACGACGCTGACGCCGACGATGAATTCGTGTTTTCGCCGGACGGCGGTAGACTCGCAGCCACAGCGGACTGATGCCGCAGATAGCGAATGCCGCACCATGTCGCCAGCGCCACGTAGACACCATACACAATTGACCACGACCAGACCTGCTGCTTCAGCGCCAGCCACGGTTCAAACACAAACGGGTAACTCAACAGTGCCAGCAGCGATCCGATGTTCGACAGTGCATAGAGTCGCCATGGCGATTGACCGTGAGACGACTGACTGAACCACTTCTGCATCAGCGGCCCGGTCGATGACAGCATAAAGTACGGACCGCCAACCGTAGCCAGCAACAGGAGCAGAATCTGCAGCAACGGCGACTGATCGGCTACGGGCTTCCATGAATCACTCGGGGCAATCGGCAGAAACACAAGCGAAATTGCCAGCAGACTGAGATGCGTCATCACCTGCGTTCGAGGTTTCAATTTCACGCTGATCAGATGCGCGTACAGATAGCCGCCCAGCAGCAGAATCTGAAAGAACAACATGCAGCTCGTCCAGATCGACGGCCCGCCGCCGAACCACGGCAGAATAAAACGACCGATCAGCGGCTGTACCTGGAACAGCAGAAATGCACTGACAAAAATGGTAACGGCATAACGAAACATAGTGGTCCTTCCCAGACGGAAGGCGGCAATGTAGCCTCGACCGGCATGTTATGGCAGTGACTCTGATCCCGTCTCTTAAACGCGGATTATTCACCGACAATGTAGGCCGGACCAAACAAACGCGATAAACGCCGGAACTGCATTCGCTAACCAATCCTGCGATCACTAACAGTCTGTCAAATGCGGAAAATCACGTTTGTGCAGTTCCGGCACGGGCCTACGCGAATTTGGTCCGGCCTACGTGAATAATCCGGGTTAAACGAAAAGACGCTCGCAGTCTGTTGATGTGTGCCGTGGTGGCCTCTGATTCAGATGAAGGCCAAAGGCGTGCGTGAGTTCTTCCGGCATATGGCGGACACAGGCCGTGCTGACTTGCGACGCCGGTGCCTTCGGCTTTGGGTTAAACTCCACGCGGTCAAGAGTGAGGTAATTGGCGAGCGGCATGCGTCAGCTTGCCGGTACAAAAACAAGGTACCGGAGGGCTCACGCCGCTCCGCTCGCCGGACTCATTTCCGACTGCGCGGAGTATAATCGCGTCATTGAACGGTCTTTTCGATCTCTACTTTTGATAGATCGGCAGATAGTGGTACTTCACAGACAGACTCAGCACCGACATCGACGTCGAATAGACGGCTCCGTGATTTCGTTCTTCTCCGTTTTCGGCGAGCCAGGACCCGTCAGCAGACTGCTTTTCAAGGAGCATCTCCTGAACCAGTTGCTCAGCCGTTTTCGCATGTTCGCCACCACGCTGGTACATGCCCTGAGCATAATAGTATGTCCCGTACATGCAAAATCGTTCGTTCCATTTTGGCGGATGAGCCAGCAGCCAGTCGGAAGCTCCGGCGACGAGCGGAGATTCATATTCACCACAGACCTGCATCGCCAGCAGTCCGGCAGCGGTCATCGTGAATGTGGGATTGTTCTGATGAGGTTCATAACTGAACCCGCTGGCTTTCTTGTCTGGCAGGCCATTTTCATCCAGCGGTGATGCATACGAGCGCTTCAGGTATTCCACCGCATCCCGGATCGCGCTGCCTGGTACCTGAAGCCCGTCGTTTTTGGCGGACCGTAATGCCATCAACTGCCAGACAGTGGCAGACAGATCCGAGTCCTTTGAATCGGGAGTATAACGCCAGCCGCCACGATAATGAGTCGGCTTCTTTTCCTTCTGTGAACTCAGGATCACATCAATGGCTTTCTGACAGCGATCATGGATCAACTGATCCTGTTCCGCCGTGGCTCCCATCCCCAGCATCTCCGTGAGCATCAGCGTGATAATCCCGTGCCCGTACATGCGTGAACCGTCCTTGTTGCCGAAGTAGCCTTTGTCATCGACGCGATCGTCCTTCAGCACAAACGCCAGCGCCTTCTGCATGGCCTGGCCTTCCGGACTGACGTCGGCCGGCTGAACTCCCACGCTGGCCATCGCCATAATGGACAGCGCCGTCATGGTGGTGTCGATGCTCTTGTCGATGATCGCTCCGTCGTCCCGCTGCTTGCTGATGAGATACGCGATGGCTTTATCGATCGCGATGTCCGTCTGGTCTTTCTGGAAGACGGACGGAGTTGCTGCGGTGTCGGCAGGTTCCTGCCCATACAGCATGGAACTGTCGGCGATCGATAACAGAAGTGCCGTCATGATGGAAAGGTGCGCTGGTTTCATAGAATTGGTGCTGTTCTCGTGTTTCCAACGTAGCCATCTCGCTCCGTCGAGATGAGCCTTCAGGGAATAAATATCATCTGCCAAAAACTGTTCCAACTGGTTCAAAACGCCACAACGAATCCTATTGACGAATCATCCTGTCTCAGCAGCGCCACGCTGCAACCAGGAGGCTCGTCTCCAATGGCGTGGAATTAAGGAATTCCAACGGCGAGCGGGGGACGTAAGTCCCCTGATTTGCTTGGGTTCGCAACAAATATCAGGGGATTAACATCCCCCGCTCGCCTTAAATCCACACCATTGAGGCTCGTCTCGGCGGAGCGAGACGGCTACTTTTTCTTCGCGCGTTCGGCCAGAACGCGGAAGTAGGTTTCAACACTCTTGCGGTATTCTTCTGAGACAGCTTCGGATCTTCCTTTGGTCAGATCTTCAGCGGATTTGCTGCGCAGCTTTCCCCATTTTGCAGCTTCATCGCGGTTGACCGCGATGATGCCGAATTCTGCATTCTGGGGACCTTCCGGAGAACTATCGGACGATTCATGTCCACCTTCACCAAGCGCCATCATCGCTTCCTGCTGAGCCTGACTTCTCGCTGCCGCTTGTGCCGCTTGCTGAGACTTCGCGGCCTGAGCCAGAGTGTCGATGCGTGAAGGACTCGGGGGAACAGGTTGCCCCGGTTGTGCCGCACTTGCAGCCGCGGCCGCAGCCTGGCGATCCAATTCGTCGAGCGTTCTGGCCAGTTGCTGCCCACGAGCCAGTTGCTCCGGTGTGAATGACGGTGCGGCCGGTTGTCCTGGTGCAGCCTGCCCGGGTGAAGCGCGCTGACCAGCGGCTGGTTCGCCGTTGGCCGGTTCTCCGGCATCCGGGGGATTCTGGCCCGGTTCACCACTTGGCTGAGCACCTGCCGGTTGTCCGGCTTCCTGATTCGCAGCCGCAGCCGCCGCTGCCAGTAATGGATCAAGCACGCCTGACAACTGATCGGCCTGTTGAGCAATCGCGTTTTCCGCCGCAGCAAGATCCTGTTGGGCTTTGAGCGACTGGCCGTTTGGCTGCGGTTGACGGTTCTGAGGATTCGCGTTCGCACTTGCTTCCGCCTGTTCCGCTTCGGCCGCCGCTGCGTTGAGCTGCTGTTCGGCGTTGGTCGATTCATTGCGAGCGACCTGCTGAATGTTGTTTGCTGCGTTTTGCAGTGGTTCAGCCACGGCTGCGTTATTCAGTCGCCGCTCATGACGCGCTGCCCGCGCGACGTCTTCACCCGCTTTGTCAACATCCTGTGTCACTTCGTGCTGCTGCTGTTCGGCAGAGGCGAGTTGATTCTTCGGAGGAGCCAGTTCATTGCTGAAGTCTGCGGCAGCAGCAAGTTGCTCGGCCTTTTGATTCAGCTCGTCGGCGGCTTTGACGGCTTCTTCCGCGTACTGACTTGCGAGTTGAGTGGCCGGGTTCGGGGCATCAAGAGGCGGCAGAGGCTGGTTGTTGATATCGTCCGCGCGTTTGCGCTGACGCTCAGCCTTCGCTTCGGACTTCTGCAGCAAGTCCTTGGCCGACGCCCGTTTTTTTTGTTCCGCTGCCTGTCGAATTTCTTCCTGCGCGACGTTGTTTTTCAGTCCTGCGTCGTCGGGCTTAGCGTTTGATTTGTCCTTTGCCGTTTGAACTCGAGTGTCCGCCGCGTTCGCTGCTTTTTCCGCGTTCTTAACGACCTGTTCTGCCCGCTTCCTGACGTCCTCTGCGCGCTTCGCAAGATCTGCGGCAGTTCGCTTCTGTTGTTCGTGAAACTGCTTGTGGCGGTTTTCTGAATCCTTCTTTTGAGCTTCGCGGGCTTTGTCGTCCGCATGAATCTGTGCGTCTTTGCCTGCGTCAGATTGCTGTTTGGCCTGCTTCAGAGTTTCAGTCGCTTCCGCCAATGCGGCTTTCGCTTCCCGTGCTGTTTGTGCAAGTTCCGGCAGCAGTTGTTCTTCGCGGGCCGTGTTGGCCTTCGCGGCGGCTTCGTTCAGTTTTTGCTGAGTCTCCGCAAACTTCTGCTGCGCATCGGGCGTCTTCCCCTGAGCGGCAGACTGGTTGGCCTGAGCCACCAGCGCTCCCGAAAGTCGCGACGCCTCTTCACCCATCTCCCGCAAGCTTTCGGCGAGTTCACGTTTCTTCGCCTGGAAATCTTCGTCGGATCGTTCGTTCGCCTGCTGGATGTTCTGGTCATCCTGGGCAGCGTACTCCAGAGCATTGCGAGCTTCCTGCAATGTATTCTGTGAGATCTCCGACAGCGCTTGCTGCATGGCCGGATTCTGCTGAAGCTCGGCTTCCAGTTCCGACATCAACTCCTGAGCATCCTTATTCGCCTGCTCCGCAAGCTGCTCGGAGTTCTCGTACTGCTGATCCATCTGACGGGCGATGCCCAGATCACGTTCCGCCTGCCGCAGTTCGGCTCGCGTTTCGGCGACGTCGAGCCCCTCTTCGAGTTTGTCGAAATGCTCGGCGACAAGTTCCAGTGCCTTCGCTGTTTTCTCCTGTTGCTCAGCCGCCTGAGCCAGATCTTTCGCCTGCTGTTCGCCGGATTCACTTTCCTGGGCCTTCTCCATCGCACGGTTCATCTGCGTGGCGGGCTCCTGAATCATGGCGATACTGTCATCGGCGTCCCGCGCTCGTTCGCGTTGAGATTCCTCCAGGACGTTTTGCGCATTGGCATCTTCAACAAGAGCTTCGGTGAGATCGGCGATCTGCTGATTGACGGCATCCTGCTGTTGTTCCAGTTCGGCCAACTGCTGCGTGGCTTCGGCAGATGCGGGTTTCGCTGCGTCGTCGTTCTTTTCGACAGCATCGGCCGTGGCTGTTGTCGCTTCTTCCATTTCACGAATTTCCGCAGCGGTCTGTTCAGCCATCTGCGGAATCGTGGGCGAGAATTTTGCTATGACCGCACGTGCTTCCGCCATGACCGGCTGCAGATCGTCAATCACCTTTGCCAGTTCGTCGCGAATCTGGACGAGTTCATGCCCCGCTCCAATCATGGCGTCGCGCTTCCAGCGGCGTTCGGAAATTTTGCGACCGGCGTCGCGGGCAGGAGCCCCCCAGCGGATCTGATCCAGTGGTCCGACAAGTTCATTCTTTACACCCGCTTCACGCAGTCGCTGGCTGCCCAGTTCAAATCCCCGCTGTACCAGATCCCACTGCCTTGGGTGATCCATGTGTGCCTGAAGGCCCTGCGAATCCCAGCGTTCCATATTCAGCAGACTGTCGAGTACATCGTGGGCGATCATCAGATCGTGACCGGCTTCCAGCGTGCGATACGCCGGTGCGATCTCCAGCAGATTGGCGGGAATCGTCGAGTCCTGCGGTGGCAGTTCACGATGCTGATTCAGCAACGATGTCGCGGCTCGGTGAGTCAATCCGGCATCAGAAGCATACTGCGCATCGGCATCTTTTCGCGCTTGAGTCAATTCGCGGCGAGTTCGCAGTTGATCGACGCTGCGATGCAGTTTCAGATC
>JAYTAK010000437.1:0-4142 GCA_043737515.1 Candidatus Kuenenia sp.
CCCGATTCGACTCGAACAGAGCCGCGAAGAATCGATTCATCTCTTTCGCAGGACACTTGGTCCAGTTGCTTTCGACTGGCCGGATCACTCAGCAAGGTCTGTAACAGCCGATGATCCGCAGGATTCAGCCGCACCTTGACAGACTGGTTCAGTTCCAGATGTTCGAGCGCTTTCAGAATCAGGTCATCGACCGCAAACATATCCCGCTCAATCGCGTAGCCGACCAGCCACGATGCCGCTGCAGTGGCAAGTTCAACCGCGACTTCCTGCATTTCACCCAGCGATTGCCGGTGCTGGGCCTGCAGTTCCTGCACGGCTTCCGCCGCATTCGCGAGCAATACCTTCAGCCGACTGATTTCTTCAGGATCAACCCGACCCAAACCGACTTCCGCCGCTGTGACAACTTCATGTACGGCATTTGAAAGTACTGGGACAGCCGTGGATCGAGACAGCGGAGTCACCGAGCGATCGATGGGGTTGGCGATCACAGTGGCGACGGAAGCCGACTTGGCCCGTGGTGCCGCTGCAGTACCGGCGGCGGTCGCTGTCACGGGGGTTTTGGCTTTGGACGAGTCGTCACTGCGCGACGTGCCGTCGATCACGATCGTCTGTTTGCCGACGGTGACGGTGCGAGGTGAGTGTTTGAGTTGGATCTGATGTGTGTGCATAATAAGCGGTAAGGTTGTGCCCGGACTGCTGCGACTAAAGTGGGATAAGCTTCCAGCTTGTCAGCCTTCTCAGGAAGGCTTCCAGCTTGTCAGGTCTGTCAAAAAGCCTTGAGTTTTCCTGACCCTGCCGAATTCGATGTGTCTTGATTTCCCAAACTGTCGTTGGATTTTAGTGCCTTCTAAGATCTGACTTCAGGCCCAACGGGCTGGTCCTATGTCAGCCTGGGGCAACGCCCCAGGTTTCGTTCAAAACAATATTTACATAGCCCCAAAGGGGCGATCCTATTCTGATAATCGTATTAGTGCCGCCCCTTTGGGGCTCGATAACCCGCCTGTGACTCTTTCCTGGGGCGATGCCCCAGGCTGACATAGCGCCGGCCCGTTGGGCCTGAATTCACCGTCTAAACTCGGTTTCCAAACTGCAAATAGAATCAGGTAGAGTCAGGAGTTTTCATTCCGCGATGGCAAGCTGGAAGCTTATCCCACGTAAAGATGCCGACTTTTATTCACTCTCCATATCAATCTTGGCGATGATTTCTGCGATTGAATCGCGAGCCTGTTGAATCCGCGATTCGGTGATGTTTGACATGAACTGCATTTCTTCTTCAATGGTCTGCCGGGCTCGTTTGGACAGATTCTGGAACACCGCGTCCGTCACGGCCTGCGGTGCGCCGAACAGGGCCGTCGTCAGATTTGTGCTGTCGATTTCTCCCAGCACTCGCTGCACGACGGTCTTGCCGAGTGCCGCGATGTCGTCGAAACGATAGATTCGAGTGAGCAGCGATTTCGCCAGATCCGGATCCTGTTCTTCGATCACCGCCAGCATGTTGCGACGACCGGCCTTTGGAACACTGCGCAGTAATTCGGCAACGCGATCCGCATGATCCCGCGTGTCGGGGGCATCGGCCGGCAACTGCTGGGCACGTATGAACGTGGCTCGGGCAATCCGTTCGATCAGAACTTCCGGTGCGTGCTGTTCTTTCGTCAGCTCTTTCATGACCAGTTTCTGGCTTTCCGACTTGAGCAGACTCAGAATATCACCCGCCAGCTTCGCGGGCAGATTGCTCATCAGAATCGCACATGTTCGCGGCTGTTCGGAGGACAGAGCCAGGGCCAGTTGGTGGACGCTGAGCGTCTGTAAATCCTCAAGTGGAATTCCCGTGAGCCTGGGTGTTGGCAGCGAAGATCTTGCGGATGTCCCTGACGCAACGTCGCTTGTGCCGTCGGCTGTGTGCGCTGCCTGTGATCCTTCTGATCGGTCTGGTTCGTCGGGTCCTTCGCTCCTTGCTTTGGTCGGTTGTGATTCTCGGTGACTTGGTTCGGCGGTATCCGCAGGTTCGGGCTTTGCATTTGGTCCCGCATCATGCATGCTGGAATCTCTACTTCCGTTGGCTTCCTGTGTCGTCTGTGGCAAAGATTTGAGGGCAAACTGAAAGAAGCAGTCAAAGTCGTCCAGCACTGCCCTTTGTCGTCCGATGGTCGAACGGTGAGTTTTGTCGGACTGCATTCCTGAACGAAGCAGCGCGGCCTGCTCAGGCTGCAGCCGCGACAGGACTACTTCAGCGACGTCGTCGCCGAGCAGTTGCAGCAGTTCAAAGGTCTGACGTTCGCGATCCATTTTCCGTCCGTGCATATTGACTAAGCCGCCTTCGCGGTCGGATTCACTGTTTTCGAGCCGGCCGCGCCGCCTGGCGCTGCGGGTGGTGTGCGAAGTGTGCCGGGTGCTGCTGCGGAATTCGCATCCGCCGCGTTCGCTGCCTGTTCATTGAGCCATGCTGTCACAATGCTCGCAACGACGTCCGGATTCGCCTTTGCCTGCGCAGAAATCGCAGCGAGTCGACGAGCGTCCGCCAGCGGAATTCCTCGACCGGCAGCTTCTGTGATCACGATCGGCTTCATGCGCTTCATCAGCATCATGCCGATGAGAAATGCCAGCATGGCGGCCAGACCTAGAGACACGGACTGCAGCAGCGGTTGCCACTTGTCCCACACGAAACCGGGTGTTACCGGCTCCGTGGTTTCTAACGGCTCGAGCGCCGCCAGAGTCACGTCAATCAGGTCATCGCGCGTGGCGCTGAAGCCGACTGCACTCTTGATCATTTTCTCGATGTCCTCTTTGGTAAGGGCGACAGCCGTTGGCGTCGCGGATGCAGCGTTGTCTGGACTGGTTGCTGCCGCCGCGTTCGCCTCGGTGAGATCAACGATCGCCGACACGCTCAGCCGCAGCACATCACCGCCGATCGATTTGATCTCTTCCTGTGACTCCGGGTACACAAACGCTTCGTCGATGTCTTCGGTCTTGTAAGTTCCCGTCCTGTCGTTGGGACTGGCGGCAACAGCGTTGATGTTCGCGGCGGCACCGACAGGTCCGGCCGGAACGACCCGCGAACCGGTCTGCTCCTCCGACTTGAGCTTCGTGGTAATCTTGGCTTTTCCTTCGGCATCGATCTTGTTGCTGGTCGTCGTGCGTTTGTTGAAGTCAATCTCTGCGGCCACCATCACAGAGGCCCGCACACCACGAATGCCGTTCAGATGCCTTTCGATCTGATGGACAAACCAGGCTTCTTTCTGCTGGCGATAGTTGAGTTGAAACGCGAGTTCGTTCTCCATCCCGTCACCGCCGCCATACTGACGCCCGTTGTGATCGGTCATCACGATGTTGTCGATTGTCAGGCCGGGAACCGAAGCCGCGACAGTTGCGATGATCGAATTGGCTGTACTTGCGGAAATCGTGTCGCCCGCGCGTGGTTCGATCACGACGGCGGCTGTGACAGGAGACTGATCCGTGACAAACGGACTGGGATTCGGGCGGCTTATCTTGACCGTTGCCGAAACGATCCCGCGGATGCTCTTGATGGCCCTTTCGATCTGCTTTTCCAGACCCGCTCGGCGACGATCTTCTTCTTCGCCCGGCGAACCAGGGAACAATCCGGCGGCAGGCATGTCCGCTTCGTTTTCAGGGCTCAGGATCGATGCCAGCGCCATGCGGGCTTTTGCCACATCACTGCTGGGCACGGAGACGGCTGAGCCTGAGAAATTCAGGCTGTAGCGAATCTGTTCTGTGTCCAGAATGCCTGCGATTTCCGTCGCACGCTGCGGCGTCAACTGACCGGCGATCACGACAAAATCCGGCTGAGCAGCCCAGATCATAGTGCCGACGATCGCCGACACGCACGCCACAGTCGCGGCCGAAAATCCCACTCGCTGCGCAATCGTCCAGCGATTCCACAGAGCCAGCAGTTGATCTCGTAAAGTGATCCAGAAAGCCATTGTTCAGTCCCTTGTGCGTTCGGCACAGTCCTGTCTTCGTGACTGTGTTTCGTGATCGGTCGTTGTACGAACGCTATTACACCTGCATCCTCATCACTTCCTGATACGACGCGATCAGGCGATTTCGAATTTCCATCATCAGCCGAAACGCCAGGTCCGCTCGCGATGTTGTCAGCACCACATCGTGAATGCTGTCAGTTTCGC
>JAYTAK010000438.1:0-9500 GCA_043737515.1 Candidatus Kuenenia sp.
GCACAAACAAGGCCATTTCGATAGCCGCAGGAATCAGCGAGAAGACGGTCGAAAAGCATCGCGCCAGGATCATGGCGAAACTGGGCCTGAACTGCACGGCCATGCTGTTGCGCATGATCACTGTAGCTCGAATGCTGCCGAGTCTGTTCCTGGATGGTGAGGAGGATTCTGCCTGTGATCTATTCTCCGATGCGAATCATCGATCATCGACAGGACTCAGCCGCCAACCGCCGACGGCCTGCGAGTAAGGCTGCAATGGATCAGGCAGCGGTTCGCCGATCATGCCCAGAGACCATCGCGCACTGTCCGGGATCACGGAGTTCCGCGGATCAAGCTCATATGCTTCCAGCAGGCCCGGCACAGCAGACTTCGCACGCATTAATCCCAGGGCAATGGCTGACATGCGACGCACGACTTCCTGTTCCGGCATCATCCCGACACGATCTGCCACCCGCGCGAGAAACGATGTCGCAAGTTCTGAAGCCGGATCATTTTCATGGAACAGTCCCAGCGACCACATTGCCGCCGTTCGCTTGTAGATTCCACCGGGTGCACCCTTACTGAAATTTGGCTCCAGCAACGCTTGCAGATCCTTCATACGCTCCAGGCCGGCGTATTGAATGAGATACGATGACTGCTGCCCGATGTCGGCTTCGGCGGGGATCAATGCGGGCTTCTTAAACATTTCTTCGTTACGCAGCAGATGTTTCCGCACTGCATCCTGCACGGCCATATCCGGAAACAGATGCATCAGCCATGCGGATGTCACCAGCACTTCGTTGCGCGGATGTTCCAGCAACGGAACGCAGCGATCTGAAAACTGTCCCGCGCGGAGTTGTCCCAGCAGCAGCAAACTTTGTTCAATTCCCTGCCAGTCGTCGCTGTTTGCCGCCAGCGTGTCCCCAGCCATCGCGATGATGCCATCGCGCAGGTGTGCCTGCTCTTCGGCGACCAGAACCGACATTTCACGCGCGACGTTTCGCACTTCAAGATGCCTGTCACTCAGCAGTGCATGCAGCCAGGCGGATCGTTCAGCATCGGGAAATCGCTGCATGATGTGCGCGGCAGTCATGCGGACGACCGCGTCGCGATGACTGCGTCCGGTCGGCAATGCCGGAATGAGAATCTCCGGATTCATTCGAAGCAAGGCGACCCAGGCTGAGGACGCGACTCCATCCGATGCATCCGTACACAGAAGAACCAGTCTGGCATGTGCCTCCGGCTTCGCGCTGGACAAAAGCTGAATCGCCAGCAGCCGTTCGAACACACTACCTTGCATGAAGGATTCGGCTGCAGCGAATGCCGCGTCCGGGTTGAGAACTGAAAGTGCCCTCGCTGCCGCCTTGCGCTTTTCGAACGCCAGCAACTCGCCGCCGAGGACCGACTGCAGCAAATCGGAAACCTGCGAGTCCCCCAGAGCCGCGAGACCGTCACAAGCCAGCGACACGGCCAGCGTGGTTTCAGCATCGGCTGCGAGTCGTTGTTTCCAGATTTCGCCCGCCGCCGCAAATTTCCAGCGTGCCAGTGCCCGGTCGATCCACAGTCGCTGCGAGTCATCGGCGAATTCATCCAGCTTCAGGACGGCTGCGGCGAATTGTGAGACATCGGCATTCACGAGGGCTCGGGCACACGCAAAACGCACTCGCAGACTTGAATGCGATTCCAGATGTTTCAGCAGGATATCGGTTGAACCGCTGATATCCTGGAGTTCTTCGCGGGCGACTCGTGCCAAACTGTACGCCGCCGTCTCGAGCAATTCATCGCTGTCGATTTCGCGCAACGTCTTGTCGAACAAAGGCACAAAACGCGAATCCAGTTTCATGACGACCGGTGGTGGAATCAGATGCGGTTCAAGGAACATCCGCATAGGCAAATTGTTGAAGCGCGCGATATGAGAAATCTCAAGCGGCCCCAGAAAAGGGCCATGCGGACTGAACGCCGGATTGGGAAGTTCGCTTTGTCGTCCCTCCGTGTCGAGCTGTTTGTCGGCAGGTTCCGGATCGAGCGTCTCCTGAGCCGACGCGGCAGTTGGCAGCATAACCGCCAGCAGCGCAAGGACGCGCGACACACGGCGGAGCCACAGAATTCGGCACGGTTGAAAAATCATCACGAAGCCCACGAATGACATTCGATACACGAAACGCATCAGTCCGGCTGACTCATACGACGGACGCGGAAGTACAGCACAATCAGCAGAACACCGCACAGAATCGAGCTGATCCACCACGCGGACGGAATCAGATTGAACGTCTGAAACCCGTCCGCTTCAATGGCGCTCAACGCGGCCGCGAGGGGATTCAGTCGCAGCGTGCTTTCGACCAGCGAATGCCCGAACGGCGCGTCGAGATTGACCCAGACCAGCAACGTACCGGCGAACAGTGAAATCAGAATGCCATACGCCACGGTCGTCGCCACTGCGGTCGAACGGAAAAAGCTGCTCACGGTCGCGCTGATCAGCATGGACAGCAGGGCGGCCAGAACCAGACTCACAAGCACCTGCCTGACTTGTGCCTGCAGGTTCGGCTGGATGAGCATAATGACGGCATAACCGGGCAGCGTCGCACATAAGAGCAGAGCAAGCGTCAGGACGACGCTGATCAGTTTTCCTCGCAGAATTCGACCGGCTCCCATCGGCGTCACACGAAGCAGATTCCAACTGCCGCTTTCCATTTCCCCGGCGATCATACTTGCCGCAAGCCCGGGCGTGAGCAACACAATCAGCGCCACCTGCAGCACAATAATAATGGCTCCCGTAAAATGGACGCCGCGTGATTCGGCACCACCGGCGGACGCCAGAGTCAGCATCAGCGACAACACGGCACAGCCGGCAATGAGCCGCAGCAACCAGTGCAGTCGTCCAAACTGGCGGCAGCGAAACTCTTTGACCATCACGGGATTGAGGTATAACGGAATCCCCTTTGAACGACGCTGTGGATCGACAAGATAGAGGACTCGTCGTGCGGCCCGGATGCCCAGTGACTGTTCGTCGGTGATGCTTCCCTGAGAACGCGATCGATCGATGAGCGAGTGGCTCAGACGCACGATGCAGACAATGCTGCCGACCACAATCGATAATCCTGTGAACACCAGATACCAGAACAGCACCGGACGATTTTCCGTCAGCCCCGAACCTCCGATCGATCCCTGGTTCAGCATCTGCATGAGCGACGGGATCGGCGAAATCAGTTTCAGCCATCCGGCGCCCCGCGCGATCGGGCTGTCACTGCCCTTCATAAAGAAATCGGGAAACGTCGGCACGATGGTGATGGCAAACGTGACACCGTAGCTCCAGCGGAGGGCGGCTTCGGTGCTGCGACAGAAAGTGCCAACCAGAATTCCGACCACGATCAACTGCGTGCAGACGAGCAGCAGGAATCCATAGAGTCGCAGCACGTCTGTCAGCGTCAATCCACCCATCAGAAAACAGCAGGCCATCGCCGGCAGGGTGGCAAACAGGAGCAATAACACAAAACCGAGCATTGCCCCGGCTTTGCCGAAATAGATCGACGCGCGCGAGAGCGGAGAATTCAGGAGCAGTTCCAGCGTTCGTCCGCGTATTTCATTGACGAGTGATGTGGACGGAAAGACGGGCACGATGAGGATTGCAGCTCCCAGCATGGCATACGTCAGCCATTGCCATGTTTCGCGTGCCTGCTGCCCGTTCAGGTCGGAGACACCGCTGGACGGCCACTTCAGAATGACAACTGCGGCAAAGGCCATTGCAGTCGCTACCAGAATCAGCAGCGTTCGGCGATTGCGCAACAGGCCCAGAAGTTCGCGTTCGATGATCACGAGGCAGCCGTTCATCGCGTCACCTCCGAGACCCGTCGAGCCGACGGTGCGGCAGGCGCTGCTGGCTGTCCCGTGCGTTCCGCTTCGGCGACGCGTGAGGCCGAGACAAACGCTTCTTCCAGATCACCCGCGACTTCACGGAACTGCGCGACTTTGTCGCCCGCCACGATCAGTTGTCGCAGCACATCGGCCATCGATTCGTCGGATGCTGATGTACGACAGCGAATGATGAACTCGGTTTCAGACACCGTCACTTCGGCCGTCGGCTCCAGAATTTTTCTTAGTTTGTCGCCGATCTGCGTGAGTCCCGCCGCTGACAGAAACTGAATCTCCATCGTACGCAGTTGAGAAAGTTCCCGCGTGACTTCCTGCAGCGTGCCAAACGCCCGCAACTTGCCACCGGCGACGATCGCAACTTTGTCACAGATTCGTGACAGTTCCGGAAGAATGTGGCTGGTGACGATCAGTGTTTTTCCTTCCGATGCCAGTCGCAGCAGAATGTTTCGCATTTCGATCCGCGCTTCGGGGTCCAGACCGTTCGCCGGTTCATCCAGAATCAGCACTTCTGGTTTGTGGAGCAGCGTGCGTGCGATTCCCACACGTTGCTGCATGCCGTGGCTCAGGCTCTCAACATAGCGATCCTGCATCCATGTCGAATTTGTAAGTTCCAGAACTTCGGCAATGCGATTGCGGCGCTCCTTGCGCGGAATCCCGAAGGCCGCACCGAAGAAATCCAGATACTCCCGCACACGCATGTTGTCATACGATCCGAACTTGTCAGGCATGTAGCCGACCAGCCGCCGCACTTTGGCCAGATCCCGCACGCAATCCGCGCCGGCAATTCTTGCGACACCCGACGTTGGTCGTGACAACCCGACGAGGATGCGAATGGTCGTCGTCTTGCCAGCCCCGTTCGGCCCGATAAAGCCCAGGATACTGCCGCGATTGAGCGTCAGCGACAGATGATCCAGGGCCACGAACTCACCGTAGTGTTTCGAAAGGTCATGGATTTCAACGACTGGGGTCTGGTCGGCCATAATTTGTCTGACATCTGTTGAAGGAGGCAAAGGGGAGCGAGAAAATCGGCTGAGTTTTTCGTTTCAATGGCCCGCTTAGTTGTTGGGAATCTGGACTGCAATTAAGAGCGAGAATGCCACTTGCGTTCCATTATTAGACTTCCCTTGTAGGTAAATCCGATCGCACCATTCTGGAATCCGACGGCCCGACAGGAGGAGTTGTTTTCTAGCCACGAAAAGGCACAAAAGACACAAAGAATCACTCATTTTATGGATCGTGCTTTGCTTTTTTTGTGCATTTTGTGTTGTTTCGTGGCTAGAAAAAAAAGTCCAGATTGCTTGCGTAGTCGAATGAATTCCAGATGCTTCAATCCCAGTGAATAAGCGGGCAATTGTTTTGTTTTGCGTGAGGAGATATCGGGACATTGCCAGTTCAGGGAACTTCCGCCGTGCGTCGACCGGTCAGTGTCAGTCCCAGTCGAGATAATTCCCAATAGTCGTTTTGCGTCTGCGAAAGATCCGCATCGTCAGTAACCTGCTGCACTTCATCCAGATCGCTGACGTTCACCGCAACATACAACTTGCCTTCCCGGCACGATTCGCGGATCAGGTCCGCCGGAATAGAAATCGACAGCGCACCCAGTGGACTGACCATGTTGCTCACGGTCGCCTGTGATTCAAAGCTGCCCGCCGTCACCGTGACCTTTCGCGAACCTGCTCGAATGAATAATTCGAGTTCGGCCGTGTCCACTTCGAACGGGAGACACACCGCAGGAATCTGAAACTGCATAAAGGATTGACTACTGGCCTCGGTCTTTGTCCACTGGCGTTTTCCGTTATCGAAGATTGAGCTGAATCCGTTTCCTTTGGAATCCGGCACGGTGCGGAGAGAAATGAACGGTGACGGAATCGTGATCCGGCTATCGATCTCAGGTCGTTCCAGCCGCAGAGGATGCACGACCAGCAGCGAACGTTCGCGACGCACATCGGAACCACCGATATCCAGCACTTCACGATTCGATTGAGCCCAGAACAGCAGACTGGCAACCTCCGGAAACGCCTGATCGTGTCCCGTCGTATCAAACACCGAGGCATAAATCTCAGCCCGTCGATGCTGCTGCTGAGAAACCCATGTTCGGTCCGAAAAATTCCCGACCGTCAGCACATCTTGTGGTGTGCCTTGAAAATGGCCTGTGGAGTCAAGTGTCAGGCTCATGCGATCCGGACTCATGCCGGCAAAGATGAGTTCGCCAGGTTCCGTCAACCCTCCTGATTCCAGTTTTCCTGTAACACCGTCTTCATCAAAGGTGGCGGTGACCGACAACGGACTCTGTAAAGGTTCCAGTGATCGTTGAGAAAACGTCCGGATTCCGTCGGGTTGTTTGAGTCCTTCCCAGTGGCAGGTATCTACGCCGGTCCAGACAAGGCGTCGATAGTCGCGGTTCGTCGGATCAGTTTCCACTTCCACGATCGTGCCTTCCGTGCTGGAGACGTTGAGTGCCTCGGATCCAAAGTCGAACACCGACACATAGCCATCAGAGACCAGCCGCTTTGAACCCGGCACAGAATGCACGAACGCCGTTTCGATGACGGTTTTCGGTGCCACGCCACGCCCCAGCGAGCCAATTCCTACCGCAGGAATTGCCACCAGAATCGCGATCACAGGCAACAGAAGAATCAGACGTTCACCTTGCTCGCGACGCTGCAACCACAGTCCGGCAACCAACAATAAAGCGGGGAAACAGAGTGTCAGACCAATCGCCGTAAATCGCGACGGGATGCGATAACCAATGATGCTCGCGGCCTGTTCCGTGACTGAATTCTGCCGCAACAAGGGTTCCGGACGATTGGTGAACAACGCCATCTGCATTGGCTCCGCAGACGGAATCAGTTGAAACTCCGGTGCGTTTTGACTCGTCCGGAAAGCCTGCACATAGAACACCGTTGAGTTCACGGTGGTGACAACGACCGTGCCTCGACCAACGGGCATCTGAAACGCAACCGGCCAGCCGTCGATGTTCCACAAGACTGCGCCACCATCCTGGACGACGCGCACGTAACGGATGGGTTCATCGAATGTGCGTTCCACTTCCCGCGTCGGATATGTCACCTGCCGGAAGTCCGGATTGAGTGTCAGCAGCACAGAATTTGTTGTCGTCTCACCGACGACAGAAAGTGGCAGTGTATCGTCCAGCAAGGCACGCGTGACATCGATTCCAGTGCGGTCCAGACGAATCCACAATCGTCCGCCACGCTGCAGCCACACACGAATTGAGTCGATCGCATCCGGATAATTGCTGAGTTCTGAAGATGTCACGGTGAGTTGATCAAGCGGTTCCAGGCACTCTCCGTGCAAACTCAGATCTGTCGGCTTGATGACCGTGACGTTTTGTTCCTGTCGCCGCGAGTACGACATGAGCCTGAGCAGTTGCATGGTTGAATCCAGATCCGCGCTCGGTTCATCGGAGTCAGACAGAAAACCGGTCAGGCCAAGCACAGGATTTGACGCGATCAGCCCGGCATACGTCGGAATATAATCGTCGTGCATGCTTCTGTGAATCAGACCGTCCTCAGCCCCGTTCGGAAACATCAAATATGCAAAGTCGCTGGTAGGCTTGTCGATTCTTCCGATACGAACGGGCCAGGTTGTCTCGAAAGTCGATCTCGCCGGAATGGCAAAATTCTTCGCATACTGAAGTCCGCCGCTGCCCTCCGGCGTGACCACGACCAGTGCTGTCTGTGTTTCGGAACTTTCATTCGTCACCACCGCCTTCGTCATACCCCAGCGAGTCGAAACATGTCGCCCGATTCCACCGGCGTTCATGCGGAGCTGCATCTCGGGAGGAGCTGCGGACGCCGGTTCATCACCGCAGACGGTTTGCAGCGACAGCAACAGCAACAGCATGGCAGGCACGCATACGAGCGACAGCCTGAGGCGAAGTCCGGTGATTCCCGAATTCACAGAATCGGGTCGGAAATGAAGCGACGACATAAGTTGGCTCGATCCGTAAATCAGTTAATCAGTTAACTCAGTTCGTCAGTTTATTCGAAAAGCAGGTTGCTACAACCCTGTCATGTACCCAGCGTTCAGAGCAGCAGTTCCTGAATCACATTCGCTTCTTCAACGCCTGTGAGCTTCGAATCCAGCCCCTGAGATTTGTAGGTGAACCGAGCATGATCGATGCCCATCTGATGCAGCAGGGTGGCGTGAACGTCATGCACCGAGACTCGGTTTTCCACCGCGTGATAACCTAGTTCGTCTGTGGCACCGTAGCTGAAGCCGGGCTTGAAGCCGCCGCCGGCAAACCACATCGTAAAGCCTGCCAGATGATGGTCCCGCCCATTACCCTGAGCCATCGGCGTGCGACCGAACTCCGAACCGAAGACGATGATCGTATCCTTCAGCATATCGCGCTGCTTCAAGTCCGTAATGAGTGCTGCGACGCCTTGATCGACTTCTTTGGCGGTCCCGGCAGAATGCTCCTTGACGGAACCGTGATGGTCCCAGTCTCGATGATACAGTTGAATAAATCGCGTCCCGCGTTCGGCCAGGCGACGTGCCAACAGGCAGTTGGACGCAAACGAACCATCGCCGCCTTTTGTTCCATAGAGATCGAAGATGTGATCCGGCTCTTTGCTCACATCCATCAGATCCGGTACGCTCGACTGCATTCGAAATGCCAGTTCATACTGACTGATGCGCGTCGCAATTTCCGGGTCATGGTAGCGAGTGTCGGCGATGCCATTCAGCTTCTGGACAGCATCGACAACGTCTCGCTGCTGTTGATGGGTCACGCCTTTCGGATTGCCGACATACAGCACCGGATCGCCCGTGCCGCGAAATTCCACGCCCTGAAACTGGCCGGGAAGAAATCCGGAATGCCATTGTCTCGCCGCGATCGGCTGCTTCTGTCCGAATCCTCCGGTGGATACCATCACGACGAAACCCGGCAGGCTTTCGGATTCTGATCCAAGCCCATACAGCAGCCATGAACCCATCGCCGGGCGTCCGGCAGTCATCGTGCCGGTGTTCATAAAGGTATGAGCCGGATCGTGATTGATCGCATCGGTGTGCAGCGAGCGCACGATGCAGATATCGTCGGCACATTTTTCGCCGAGCATCGGCCAGATTTCAGCAATGGACTGCCCTGATTGCCCCCATTGCTTAAAAGGATGCTGCGGTGCGAAGCAGTTCAGTTTCTGGCCCTGAAGCTGGGCGATCTGCTGGCCCTTCGTCACGGATTCCGGCATTTCCTTACCGTTCAGTTCCGTCAACTTCGGTTTATTATCGAAGGTGTCGATGTGCGTCATTCCGCCAGCCATATAGAGCCAGATAATCCGTTTGGCTCGTGGTTCGAAATGCGGCGGACTGAGTACACCGTTCCAATGCGGCACCGTCGCATCCTGCGCCGCATGATTCTGTCCTGCCAACAGCGACGTCAGGGCCATCGAACCCAGACTGACGCCTGAGTTCCGTAAGAATGTTCGCCGAGCGAGATGGGTGGGAAGTGACATCACTGGAACGCCTTTCGTGCCGAAAACACCTGCCGAACAACCGCGAATGTTAATCGGGCGGCGACAGAATTGCGACTCAAACCACAAATCAGCCACGGCTGGCCAGTTTGTCAATTTACAGTAGGGTGTGTGCAGCGGAGCGCAACACACCACTGTGGATTTGCCTATAGCCATGGT
>JAYTAK010000439.1:0-1741 GCA_043737515.1 Candidatus Kuenenia sp.
ATCGGGCGGATACAGCAGATACAACATACTGGCTTCAAAGTGGGCTGTCGGCAAACCATCGGTAATGAGGATCACCTGACGATTCGGTGTGTCCTGCACCGACAGAAACTGTCGCGCCAACTGAAGTCCGTGCTGGATGTTGGTGAAATGCGGCGGAATGTGCATTTCACTCACGTCCTCCCGACTCATATCGGCCCGCAGTCTGACGACGGGGTTCGTGATTGTCGGGATCTTCGGCATCAGCGAGATGAGTTCTCCTGCCGGTACGACTTTGGCAAATGTGTGCAGCTCCACGAACCGCAGAAAGTCACCTGGGTATTCAGTCGTAATCAACCCGTTCAGCGCCAGGGCCATCCGTTTGACGTTGATGTATTGGCCGTCGTAGCGCATGGAGCCGCTCATGTCCATCAGCACGACGGTCGCGCATTTCGGATTGTTGCGGGACCGGTGAATCTCGATATCGCGTTGCTGTAATCTCAGGGGCCGCGTGTCACCCTGTCGCAGCATCGCGTTGATCAGCGTCGAGGGGATGTCCATCTGTGAAACGGAGTCCCCGAATTCGTAAGGCTTCGTGCGCTGCATTTCGACAACGCCTTCGCCACTTATCGGCCCCTGATGCCGACCGGAACGCGATGCCTGAAGATTGCTGAAAATCGTCTGCAGCAGGCGTCCCTGAAACAGTTTGTACGCTTTCGGGGAAAGCTGGATCTTGCCCTGCTGATTTGCCAGGCCCTGACCCTCCATGATGTCTTTGAGGTACTGCTGAATCTGTTCCTGAAACTTGTTCAGATTGGCGATCGCTTCCTGATCGGCAAACTCGCTGAGATCTTCCAGATCGATGATCGCCAGTTGCGCGTTCTGTTTTGCGTCTTCCAGTTGCTTCAAAAGCTCATCGATTTTTCGAAGTTCATCCAGAATCTCGATTGCTTCCGGCACTGACATCGGATCACGTCCGGTGAAATCGTACTTCGCCGCCAGATGGTCCACCTGGTACTTTTCGCCGAGCGTTTCCATCAGGCTGACGAGTCTCCCGGCAAAATCAGGATCAGTCCGTTCCGCGCGATACCAAAGATTTTCAAGGGCGTAGATTTGCTCCTCTTTGACGGACTGCCAGAATGATTTCGAGAATTTTCCTGGTGGCTGAGCCTGCTTTGCGGCATCGCTGAACTGACGCCGGGCTTTTTTCTGAACGGTGTCGGTTTCGTACTTGCTGAGGATTTTTTCTTTGCGCTCCTGGAGCATTTTGAGGAGAGCGTCCAGGCTGGGGCCGAGTCCTGCGAACTGCCCGGGGTCGAGGCGGATGGCTTTCGCCAGTTCTTCTTCTGTGAATTCGCGTGTCGAGCCGTACGTCAGCATGTGCTCAAACGCGGGCGATACCAGATCCGGCGGTGGCGACGACGGAGACGGGAAGGCCTTCGGGTCATATTGCTGATACGTATGGATCACCCCGCCGCGATGCCGCTGCGAGGCGTCGGGTGACGGCGGATCCGATGATTGGTCATGCGACGCAGGTGATGTCATGTGAACGATTCCGGGCGAGCTGATTCGGCAGCATGTGCAGAACGGCGCACACACTCCGTCTGATTGTACGCGGTCGGTTTGCCATAATCCGCTCAGGTTCGGTTGGCCATGCTGGATTTGGAGAATCTCAGTCGGCGGAGCGACTGAGCTACGTAGGCGACGTCGCTCCGCGACTCACATTTCTGCCAGCGGCCATGCGAAAACAACGCAGCACGGCTTA
>JAYTAK010000440.1:0-9491 GCA_043737515.1 Candidatus Kuenenia sp.
CCAGGCTGACCCGAAGCGTGATCGACTCGACCATGCGAACAGTCAGGCTGGAAAGCCTGACCCACTTATCGGAGTTCACCATGCTGCAATTCACCGGCAAAGGGACAGCCCACACGTGCGATGGAGTGACACGACGCGACTTCTTACAAGCGGGAGCACTCGGAGCCACCGGGCTGACTCTGGCTGACGCGATCGCGGCGAAAGAGGCCGGCGCGGTCGAGAAGGGCAAAGAAGAACGCTCCTGCATCATGATTTTTAACCTCGGCGCTCCGAGTCAGCTCGACACGTTCGATATGAAACCCGATGCTCCGTCGGAAGTTCGTGGCCCGTTTAAGCCGATCGCCACCAGTTGCGGTGCGTATCAACTTTCTGAGATTCTGCCGAAAACCGCATCGATCTCGGAACACCTGGCTCTGGTCCGCAGTTGCCATCACAGCGGAGCGGCCGTGCATGACGCTGGCTGGCAGATGATGCAGACCGGAAGACAGTTTTCCGGCGGCGTGTTATCGCCTCATGCAGGCTCTGTGGTGAGTTATCTCAAAGGACGTCGCACCGATCTGCCGCCCTTCGTGGTGCTCCCGGAACCAATGGGCCGCGGTGGTGGAAATCTGCCCAATGGTCAGGCGGGCGGATTTCTTGGGAAGGCACATGACCCATTTGCGTTGATGGCCGATCCGTCCAAGGCTGACTTCAAGGTGCCGGATTTGTTGCCGCCGGAGTCACTGGGCGAAGTACGGATGGAACGCCGACGACGGCTGCGTGAACTGGTGGATAATACCGTAAAGGATTTTGAGTCCACCGAAAACGCAACGATGATGGGCCGCAACTTCGAAGCCGCCTATCGCCTGATGACCAGTCCGGCGGCGAGGGAAGCGTTTGATTTGTCCAAGGAACCGCAGTCGGTTCGCGAGCGCTACGGAATGCATCGCTTCGGTCAATGCTGTTTGCTGGCTCGACGACTGGTCGAGGCCGGTGTGCGATTCGTGACAGTCAATACCTTCCTGACTGTGTTTGATGAAATCACCTGGGACATTCATGGTTCAAAACCATTTACGTCCATCGAAGGGATGCGAGACATCGTGGCACCGCTCTACGATCAGGGTTATTCAGCGTTGATCGAAGACCTGCACCTGCGAGGTTTGTTGCCGAACACAATGGTATGCAATGTGGCGGAATTTGGTCGCACGCCAAAAGTGAATCCGGCTGGCGGCCGAGACCATTGGCCGCAGTGCTTTACCGTCGGATTTGCCGGTGGAGGCGTAAAGGGCGGGCAAGTCGTGGGAGCCAGCGATCCGATCGGCGGCGTTCCGGCAGATCGTCCTGTGCAGCCAGGCGATGTGATCGCAACCGTATTTCACAGCCTTGGGTTAAAGCTGGATTCGCACTTGCCGGGACCGGCAGGTCGTCCGTTTCCGTTGGTCGATTTTGGATACCGCGAGATTCATGAACTGTTTTGAACGTAGTCGAATCAACCAACAAGCCCCCGGATTTCTGTTATGACTTCGACGTTCCTCACCACCATACCCATTATGCGCATTTTTGATGTGGTGAAGGCGAAGGATTTCTACGTCGGTTTCCTGGGGTTCACGATCGACTGGGAACATCGGTTCGATAATGTCGCCCCGGTTTACCTTCAGATTTCGAAAGGTGATTTGGTGTTGCATTTGTCGGAACATCATGGCGACTGCTGTCCGGGCTCCACGGTGTTCGTGTGGATGAAAGGGATCGAAGACTTCCATGCGTCGATTACTTCGCGCGGCTACGGCTATATGCGACCGGGAATTGAACGTACGTTCTACAACAGTATCTGCGTGGAAGTGACGGACCCGTTTGGCAATCGGATTCGCTTCAATGAAGAATGTGCGGAGGCATCGGTAGACGCAAAGTAGGATGGACATTCATGTCCGTCGCATGGCCGTGAAAAGCGTTCGAAGCGATGGATGTTTGGTATTGAGAGTTGTTCAACATTGGAACGCTTTCTGGTAAAACTCGGACATGAATGTCCAAGCTACTTGAATCGCACTCGGACAGGAATGTCCAAGCTACTTAAATGAAACTCGGACAAGAATGTCCAAGCTACTCAAATCGAAGTTGTAGGCCCACAGAAAGTACATCATGCAATTGGCGACGTTGGCGGCGGGATTTGTCGAAGCGCTGGGGCGTCTGTCAGCGACATCCGACGACTACGTGCCTTCGATTGTCACGCTGCTCATCGATCAGGCTCGGAACGCCCGGGCGAGTGACATTCATCTGATGCCGACGGAATCGGCGCTCGTTGTGCAGTGGCGGATTGATGGCGTACTGCATTCCATTGCAGGGTTCGATCGCGAACTGGCCCCCCGCATCGTGGCGCGGCTGAAAGTGATTTCCGGACTGCTGACTTATCGCACAGACGTGCCTCAGGAAGGACGAGTCTCGCGGGAATTCAGTCGCACCGAAGTTCGCATGACAACGTTTCCCACGCTGCACGGCGAGAAGGCCGCGATTCGCCTGTTCGCTGAAAACGACCAGTTGCAGAAACTTTCGCAACTTGGCTTGCCGGAAGAAGTTGAGACTGAACTCCGCAGACATCTGGCCGCGACAGCCGGTGTGATCATGCTCACGGGACCTTCCGGCAGCGGGAAAACGACGACAGCGTATGCTTGCCTGCGGGACATTATTGCAGATTCCGCGGGCACGCGATGCATCATGAGCCTTGAAGATCCGGTTGAAGTCGCGGTGGATGGTGCGACGCAGTCACAGGTGCGACCTTCAGCCGGATTTGATTTGGCAACCGGGCTGCGATCCTTGATGCGGCAGGACCCCGATGTTATTTTTGTGGGCGAAATCCGCGATCCTGCCACGGCTGAGGCTGCGTTTCAGGCGGCTCTGACGGGACATCTTGTGCTGACGACATTTCACGCCGGGAATGCGGCGGAAGCCATCACCAGGCTGCTGGAAATGCAGATCGAACCGTATCTGATCCGCAGCGGGTTGCGAACCGTGATTTGTCAGCGATTGCTGCGGAAAATCTGCCCGAACTGCCACGGCCAGGTCGCGCAAACCGCAGCAGTTCGACCGCCGTCTTCAGAATCTGGAAGAACGTCAGACAAATCTGCATCGCACCCGGTTCATGGCATCGCGTGTACTGTTTGCGGTTCCACCGGCTATCACGGGCGTTTGGTCCTGGCAGAAATGCTGAACCCGAATTCTCCCGAGGTCGCTAAGGCAATTCTGAACAGACTGGATGCTCCCGAGGTGGCTCGGCTGGCAGCCGCATCCGGAATGCAGACATTGCCTCAGCGAGCAGCAAGCGCTGTCACCAGTGGGGAAACAACGTACGAAGAAGTTCTAAGAATCCTCGGGTCAAACGCTCAGGCGAGCGGGGGATGTTAATCCCCTGATTCGTTTGCAAAAACCGTCGGTGATTTTAAATAGTCGTCTAAGATCTGTCTTCAGGCCCAACGGGCTGTTCCTATGTCAGCCTGGGGCAACGCCCCAGGTTTCATTCAAATCAATGCTCACATAGCCCCAACGGGGCGATCCTAACCTGTACATTCGTATTAGTGCCGCCCCTTTGGGGCTCTGTAACTCGCTTGTGTTTCCGTCCTGGGGCGATGCCCCAGGCTGACATAGCGCCGGCCCGTTGGGCCTGAATTCATGAATTCACGCTGTAAACTCGGTTTTTCAGCTGCACAGAGAATCCAGTAGAGTCATCAATGTTTCAGTCAAAACTCAGCCTCGAAGACATGCAGGCGTTGTCTGAAGAAATCAGCCACCTGGTGAAGGCCGGGATGCCGCTGGAAGAATCGCTCGCACAGGCAGGCATGGGACGCGGAGCAAGACTGACCCATGTGATGCAGACGCTGTCGGATGGCATGAGTCAGGGCAAGACGTTACCGGAGCTGATTCAGCGGGAATCGATTGGTGCTCCGCGGATGCTGGCCTCCGCGATTGGTGCAGGGATTCAGTCAAACAGCCTGAGTCTGGCAGTGGAAATGATGGGTGACTTTGCCGCGGACATTGTCGACTTACGGAATCGCCTGCTGCAGGCCGCTGCCTATCCGCTCACCGTTGTCCTGATCGCGAGCGTACTGCTGATTCTGTTTGTTCAAAAGACGCTCGAGTTGTTTCTGGAGACGATTCAGTCGTGGGATCTGAAGGTTAACTGGATTCTGTTGACGTTGCTGGAATGGAACACCGCCGCTCCGTGGTGGACATACATTTTTCCTGTCGGCCTGCTCTTACTCACGGCATTCTGGATGATTTCCGGCCGCGCGGCCACGATGGCGTTTCAGGGCCCCGAGAAAATCTTCCTGCTACTGCCCGGCGTGCGTGCCCTTGTACGGGATCTGCAGAACTACACACTCACCCGCATGTTGTCACTGCTGACGGATCGCGGCATCACGCTGCCGGAAGCATTGACGCTTGCGGGCGGTGCTTCGGGTTCAGTCAGACTTGAACGGGCCTGCCATGAGATAGCTGAGAATATCCTCAGTGGTGATGGAATCGGCCCTGGATTTAACACGGCAATCGCACCACGCAGATTACGCCGATTCCTGCTGCCGCCTTTGCTGGACGTTTGCCTGCAGCAGGTTCAGCACAGTGAAGATCGAATGGTACTGCGACTGCGGGCCGTGGCAGACTTCTATCGCAATCGCCTGGAACGCAATTTTGCCTGGCTTCGACTGTTGATGCCATTCGTCATGTTTATTGTGATTGCTGGCGGATGTGCTTTAATGTATTCGGTGATGGTTTTCTGGCCTGCCGCTGAGTTGTATCGACATCTGGGGCAGTAGTTTTACAAAAATGCCAACGTTCAAATATCAATCAGTTCTCCCGACCGGTGTCGCGGTCTTCGGCGTTTTCGATGCAGAAAACGAATCCGCACTGGCGGCTTACCTGCTCACGCGCGGCATGACTCTGGTTACTTCGGCGGAAGTTGCGATCGACAAGCGGCTGGGAACGCCATTGGCTGCGATTCCCAGAGTTCTGCAACTGCGGATCGGCGAACGAATCCAGGAAGCAATGCTGACGGGACTCCCGGCCCATGTTGCGATCGCAGCGATGGCAAAAGAACCATTCGAACATCCTCTGCTGATGGCCATGCCCTGGCTGTCAGGCATGGCGGCCAGCGCGTTGGTCGTTTCAGTTCTCTTATCGGTCGCCGTCCCGGAACTTGCCCTGCTGCTGATCCTGATGTCAGTCTTTTCACTGCTGACGTGCCTGACACTTTGGATTGCCGGTTACTGGTGGTTGCACGTCCGACCGCGAAACATGTTGCTGAGTTTGTCGCGTCAGATGGCGGCCGGCAGCTCTGAGACATTGATGCAGGACGCATTTGTGCCGACAGAGATCAGGAGTATCATGAATTCCGGCATGGCGGCTGAGCAAAAATCGCTGAGCGTGGCGGAACTGCTGCCTTCACTCGGAATCATGCAGGTGCAGCGGCATCTTTTCGCCACACGAATGGTCGCCCCGTTCCTGGCATTGTTGTTACTGATCCCGGTCTGGTATTGCCTGTCGCTGATCGTGATCCCAAAGTTCAAAGAAATCTTTATAGGCTTTGGTGTGGAACTGCCAGGACTCACACTTCTTTTCATCAGCATCAGTGATTTCGTGGGGAAATTTGGCCTGCCGGGACTGATCGCGGTCGTGTTGCTCACGACCGCCGTGGCGGTCACATTTTACAGCATGATCATCTGGTCGCCGGCAGCGGAGATTCTGAGCGTTGTTCCAATGCTGGGGACATCGTTGCGACTGCTGATGCAGGCTCGGGTCGCCAGGGTTCTCGGTGTGCTTGTGAGAAACCATGCTTCTGTCGGCGATGCGATTGCCGTCGCGACGGATGCGAGTGGCTTCCGGGAAGTTCGCAGACGTGGCAGAGAAATGGCGACGCAGATGAAAAACGGGATGCCCGTGAATCTGGTCTGCAGCGGGCTCCATGGACTTCCGTTATCACTCCTGCTGCGTATCAGTGATCAGACCGAATCTGAACACGCGCGCCAGGAAACAGCGCAGTCGTTCATCCTGTTTGCATCGTCTCTGGAACAAGCGTCCTGGGGACATGGATCCATCCTTGCGGTTGCCTTCGAAATCCTTGCGGTGATAGTCACTGTGGTGGTCGTATCAGTTTTGGTCATCTCCTTGTTTATGCCGCTGATCAAGCTGTTGAACGACTTGGCGGTCTGCGTGTGGATGCCAGGAGCGTGGCTATGACATATATTCAGATGTGGTTGTTTATGACCAACCGGTCTGAGCCCCTGCGGCAGGCATCGCTTCTGATGCTGCTGGCGGGTGGCGTGGGACACGGCGATACGCTCCTGCAGTCACTCCGGGCGCATGAGCAGGAAAGTAAATCGATCTGGGCCAGTAAGATTGGGCAACTGCGGATGCTGCTGGAACAGGGGCACTCGCTGTCGGGTGCCCTGTCGATCATTTCTAAGTTGTTGCCGGATCAGACCGTCACCGCCATTCGTGTCGCCGAGGGCACGGGAGCCCTGGCCGATGTGCTCATGGATGAGGCCCGGCGTTTGCATCAGCAATCTCAATCGAAATCACTCGCTTCGGGCACGCTGGAGCAGGATCTTCTGTGGGCCGCAGCGTTAACGACGATCGCAACATCGATTGTGTGGTTTCTTTTCGTGTTCATCGTACCGAAGTTTAAGGAAATCTTTATCGGTTTCGGCGTGGAAATGCCAGCTTCAACCGTCGCCATGATCGAAGTCAGCGACTTTGTGTTTTCGTACTGGTTTATATTTATACTGCCCGTGACGGCCACGGTACTTATGTTCGACTGGCTGGTGTATTCATCGCTGTGGAAAAAACTGACTCACGGTTATCCGCGCTTCGCAGAATTGTGGCCTCGCTATTGGCTACCGGGAATTCTGAGAACACTCAGCCTTTCGGCCGCCAGCGGACAGCAACTGGGGCGAGGGCTGGACTGCGTCATGCAGGATCTGCCTCCGGGACGTGCGGCAAAAGTTGTGAGTGCTTTACGGCATCGCGTGAATGGTGGCGAAGATGCGATTGTGGCGATGCAGTCTGTGGGGCTGCTGCGAGCCTCCGAAGCGGCCTTTCTGCATTCGTCACTCAAATCCCATCATCTGGACTGGGGACTTCGACATCTGGCAGATTCTGTGGAACGGCGTCGCCGGAACCTGTTTCGGCGACTTTCGCAATTCATCGGGCCGGGAGTTGTTCTGTTCGTCGGAGCCTTGGTGATGTTTCTGGCAAGAGGTTTTTTTGAACCCCTCATCACTCTTCTACATAAACTGAGCCTCGAAGGTTGATTTGCAGGGAGGCAGAAATTTTTTTGTTTAACGACAAACCGTGACTCCATGACACCTCATTTTGGACCGCGTGAAGAATAATCCGGGCTGGGAATAAGGCGAT
Organism: Candidatus Kuenenia sp.; assembly: GCA_043737515.1. GTDB lineage: Bacteria > Planctomycetota > Planctomycetia > Planctomycetales > Planctomycetaceae > SXXK01. The sequence goes on from JAYTAK010000440.1 coordinate 7,375, forward strand.
AATGTGATGTTTAAGAAATCTCAACAGGCAAACTCAAGCCTCAATCGACGGGGCTCATTGCTCACCGAAGGCATCATTGCGTGCATTGTTCTGGGCGTTGCCATCAGTATGTTGGTGCCAGTACTTTCAGCGATCGGTCGCCAGAGACAGGCCATGCGGTTCGACACACTGGCAATGATTGAACTCAATAACATCGCTGCGGCAGTCAGGAATTCAGACCTGCCATCGACTGAGATGCAGGTCTCCAAGTGGTTCTCAGACCGATATTCCAGTGCAAGTCTGGTGGTAGAACCTCTCCCGGCTACAGAAGACGCCTCAAAGGATCTTTTGGAAGGATTACGGCTGACCATTCAGCGGCCATTGGTGGACTCCATGCCCGATCAGAAGATCTCGGTCGTGGTGTGGCGAGATAAAGGAGAGCCGAAGCCATGAGACGCAGTCTGCCACAATCCGTTCCAGGAAATCAACGACGTCGCGGTGCGTTGTTTCACTATTACCTCGCGTATGTCACGCTGGTGTCGTCGGTTCTGCTGATGACGGGAAGCTGCCTCCATACGATTTTGCAAAGTGAGCAGACAGACCGGCGTGTCTCACTGTTTCTGCATTCCCTGCTGCGGTCCGAACGTATGTTGCGAGCGGATACGGCTGCTGCGGAGTTGACCGTCGATTCCAGTTCCTCTCTCACGTTTGCGCAGGATGACGGAGTACAAATCCATTGGGTGGCAGATCGCGGCATTCTGACTCGCCAGGAAATGCAGGGCAGTGAAACACTCAGTTCTGATCGTTTCATTTTTCCGGCAGGCTCAAGAATCGAAATCTCAGCGCGTGACGATGGTGCGGCGGTCGTGAGGATTTTCGAACCGTCGGTTTTCGTCAAATACAGCGAGTCGGGCAACGGAGGGCTGAATCGAAACAAGCCGCTCGACGAAGCTTCCCCGGCAACTCCAGCGGCAGCGGCCGTGCAGCCGGGGACGGAGATTGTTTTGCAGTAGTGAAAATGTTGTGGCATAAATGACACGACGTTGGTTGCGGAGAATTTGTAGACAAAAATGCGAGTCGCGGAGCGACGTCGCCTACGTAGCTCAGTCGCTCCGCCGACTGAGATTTCCTGGAATAAACAGTGTATTGGTCTCGATGGTGACTTATGGACACAGCAAGTCCTCAATATTCTTCTGATTTGAGCGCACGCACGCATGTGGCACCTCGCCGCGGCGCGGCGAGTATCGTCGCGATTGCTGTGCTGGTCATCCTCGCCGGGATCATGGCGCAGCAGGTCCGGCGGGTTTTGATGGAGCGGCGGCAAATGCGGAACGAAGTGGCATACCTGCAAACCGAAAAGCTGGCGGATGCTGGATTCATGCTGGCTCAGAAATCGATAACCAAAGACTCTGCATGGACGGGATTCACATGGAATCTGCCGCCAGGCTCAATTCATCAGACAAATTCCGCTGAGGTTGTGATCACGGTGCAGAATGAATTGTGTACCGTTGTCGCTCGATACCCGGCCAATGCGGAGATTCCTTTTCAGATTACTCGGACAAGAAAGTTGGCACCATGAAGACAACAGGAACACACCGATGGCTAGCGGCATTCCGCTCACTCTTTGCGACTGCATCAACACGCCGCAATCGCCGCCCTGGTTTCACGTTGATTGAGCTGCTGGTCGTGATCGCGATTATCGCAATTCTGATTGCATTGCTGCTGCCAGCGGTGCAGCAGGCCCGTGAGGCAGCTCGGCGAACACAGTGCAAAAACAATCTGATGCAGATTGGCCTGGCGTTACACAACTACGAAATGGCGTTTGAAATCCTGCCACCGGGTTGTGTGAATGAGTCCGGCCCGATTCGCAATCTCGAAGAAGGCTATCACATGTCCTGGATCGTCCAGATTCTGCCGATGATGGAACAGTCCGGCCTGTTCGGTCAGATCAATTTCAATGCCAGTGTCTACGCGGCAACGAATGGTGGATTTCGCGGCATGGCGATATCCGTGCTGGGCTGTCCGTCCGATTGGCAACGCATGGTGAGTCAGGGGAGCCAGACGTTGGCCATGAACAATTATGCCGCATCATTTGGTGGTGCAGATGTTCCGATCGACGCCAAAAACAATGGCGTCAT
>JAYTAK010000441.1:0-9491 GCA_043737515.1 Candidatus Kuenenia sp.
TCCGCGTGAAGAACTGTTCAAGGGACTGACCATGCTGCGCCAGCGAGGCCACGAAGTGATCGCCATGCATATCATGGATGACGAAGAACTGGATTTTCGATATTCGGGCACGCTGCGATTTGAAGGACTGGAAGGCAGTGGCAGTCTGACATGTGATCCCGCTGCACTTCGGGCCGGCTACATGCAGGCGCTCGAACGCTTCCTCGACACCATTCGTCGCCGCTGTGCCGGCAGCGGCGTTGATTACAAACTTATCCGCACCAGCGACAATCTCGACGCCGCGCTGGCTCATATCCTGATGCAAAGACTGAAGAGGAAGTAAAGCGGAAAGCCGAGAGCGGAAAGCCGACTTCCGTCCCGGCTTTCCGCTTTCCGCTCTCGGCTTTCGAAATACGGTAATCACTTTATTACTTCAAATCGGAAATCCCGGATAACACCATGTTCAGCCTCACCCAGTTCTTCCTCAACCCAGCCTATGTGCTGCCGGGGGCTGCGCTGGTGTTGGTGCCGATCCTGATTCATATTCTCAGTCGGCTGCGATACAAGAAAGTGCGATTTGCCGCGATGGAGTTCCTGCTGGAAAGCGAAGAACTCAATCGCCGCAGGATTGTGCTTGAGCAGTTGCTGCTGTTGCTGTTGCGGATTCTGGCGGTGCTGCTGATTGGATTGCTGATCGCCCGGCTGGTGCTTGATCCCAGTCGCCTGCTCATGCTGCGGGGAGCCAGCGTGCATCATGTCGTGCTGCTGGACGATTCGCTTTCCATGCGCGATCGCGAAGGCGACGCGGCGGTGTTCCAGCAGGCTCTGCTGACGCTTGAAAACATGCTCGCACAAGGGAGTCAGCAACCTGGTGCATCGCGCGTCACGATCCTGTCTATGACCGATCCGCGACGGCCGATTATTGCCGATCGCGTCCTGGATGCTCCATTCGTTCAGGAGATTCTGCCACGACTCCGCAATCTGACATGTTCCTGGCGCGCGGCGTCACCGGTGGATGCGATCAACGCGGCGAAAGATATCCTTGCCGCTGACGGTGGCGCGTCTCCACAGGTGCATGTGCTCACAGATCTGCGTGCGTCGGACTGGAACAACCGTCCGGAAGTGGTCGCAGCGCTGGAATCGTTGAAGACCATCAAGGCATCAGTGGACCTGATCAAGGTTGTCAAAGACACACATTCGAATGTGGCGATCCAGCAGTTGAAGGCTGACACACTGGCCGTCGCGCAGGGAGTGCCATGGCGGATGACGCTGACTCTGAAGAATCATGCCGCCGGGAAAGCCACTGGACTGCGTGGCACGGTCCTGCTGGACGGCGGATCGCTGCCCGGCAGAATTCTGATCCCCGATATCGAGCCGGGTGCGGAGCTGCAGGTTTCGCATGATGTGACTTTTGATTCGGAGGGACGCCACCAGATTGAAGTGCGACTCGAAGACGACGCGCTGCGCGAAGACAATCGTCGGTTCCTGGCGGTCGATGTGACGGAACGCCGGTTGATTCTGATTGTTGATGATGAAGGTCAGCAGGACGATGCGTCGTTCGTGACAGCAGCATTGAGTGCCGATCCGTCACTCACAGGACTAGCCAGTGAAGTTCGCGCATCGCAGACACTGACTTCCACGAACCTCAGGAATTATGACTGCATTTATCTGCTGAACGTGCGCGATCTGCCGGCGGATGCAACTCTGCTGCTGGCGGAGTATGTTCGCAGCGGCGGCGGAATCGTCTGGTATCCGGGCGACCAGGCGAATGTGCGCTGGTATTCCGAAACGCTGCGGGAACCATCATTGAAGCTGTTCCCGGCACCAATCGGAACGGTTCACGAGATTGATCCGGGCGATCAGGCGTCTGACGAAGTGAATCCGTTTGTTACGCCGGTGTTTGAAGAGCATCCGATTTTTATGGTTTACAATGCGCCGGACAGTCCGTTTCCTGACACGGTCCAGATCGCCCGCTGGCTGCAGGTCACGGACGACTGGAAGACCGACGACGTTGAACGCGCGGATGGTGTGCGAACTCTCATTCGATTGAAGACGGGGCAGCCTGTGGCGTTTGAACACGCAGTCGGGAAGGGCAGGGTGCTGACGTTTCTCACGGGTGCCGGACGTCGCTGGAGCAACTGGCCCGTCGCGCCTGCCGCGCCGGGGTATGTCGTGATGCATCTGCTCATCCATCAATACCTGCAGCGTCCGATTGAGAGCGTCGAGTTGCGGGAACTGTCGGAACCACTGCGACTGACATGGCCGACCAGCCAGTTCACCGAGAATGTCGAGGTCTATCTGCCCGAAGCCGGACCCAACGATGAACCTGTCGCCGAGACCTTTGTGCGGCTGCAGGCAGCACTGGTGAAGACGGCCCAGGACGCTGCTCCCGGAGTTGCGCCGGCAGTCGACATTCAGGATGACAAATCACGTTCCGGACCGTCCCCCAACGAGCAGGAACTGGAACTCACAATCAAACAGGCGGAGCGCCCGGGAGTCTACCGCGTGCGGCGTTTTGATCCTGAGGGCAGCGTCAACGACATCGTGATTGCACTCAACGTACCGACGTCTGAATCCGCACTGACGATTGCCGATCAGGAACAGATCACGAGTCAGTCGGCACTGGAACATGTACGAATTCTGGAAGCCGATAGCGCCAACTCACTCGGCGGTTCCGCAGCCGGTCGCGAACTGCGCTGGCTGCTGCTCGGATTGCTGATCGCGACGCTGATCGCCGAACAACTGCTCGCGTTGCGCTTGAGCTACCATCCGGAGGTGGCAAAATGAGTGAGCAGAGTTTTCAGTTTTCAGTTTTCAGTTTTCAGGGGTTGAGTCTCGGAGTGCAGGTTGCCGGGATAGAATCGGGGGACTCAGAATCGACCAAAACGACAGCATCGACTGCGCTCACGGGAATGGAAGTCGAATCGCAGTCGTTTCAAACGACGGAGTTGGATTTGCCGGTTTCGACGGGGGGCATTCTGCTGCTTTTGGGCAGCATCGCCGTACTGGCTGCGCTGACGGTCCGCACGGCTATGCGGGACTCACGTTTTCTGAAGATGCGCGACCGGGTTGTCCTGTTGGTTCCCCGGATGCTGGTGCTGGCTCTGGTCCTGTTGATTGTGCTGAATCCTCAGCGGCGGACGCAGTTGAGCCGCATCGAAAAATCACGAGTTGGCATTCTGCTCGATACATCGCTGTCCATGGCCTGGCCGGCTGGCGATCCGGCGAGCGGTACGGCGTCGGTCGAAAATCAGGGGATTGACATCCCCCGCTCGCCAGGTGCGGTGGAGTCGCGCGCCGCTGCGGCGGTGAAATCATTGATCTCGTCCGGGGTCTTGTCGGAACTCAGCAAGAAACACGCCGTATCAATCTACACGTTCGATTCATCCCTGGCCGGTCCATGGGCGATCGTTTCTGAAGATGAGGTGCGGTTCGTCGATGTTGAGCTTGAAAAGGGGTCTGCGCTTGAAAAGAGGGCAGACCCTGAAACGCAAAAGGGTCTGACCCCTTTTCAAGCGGCCCCTAATCAAGCGGCCACCGTGTCGCTCGATGAACAGGCTCAGGCAGTTGCCAGCATGATTTCTGATCCCGCAGCGCTGGCAAAATGGAATTCGATCATTCAGCCGCGCGGTGCGGAAACGCGGATTGGCGAATCACTCTATCAACTGATCGGCCAGATTTCCGGGCGGACTCTAAGCGGTGTCGTGCTGATTTCGGACGGTCGGTCCAACACCGGGCTGGATGTGGAGCCCGCACGAGTCAGGGCCGAACGATCCGGGACGCGATTGATCACCGTGGGTGTCGGCAGTCAGAAGCCGCAGATGAATCTGTGGGTGGCCGGGATGCAAAGTCCCACTGATGTGCATCAGGGAGATCCGTTTGACATCACCGTCATGCTCCAGGGAACGGCTTCGTCCGGCCAGCAGGCGACCGTGCGTCTGTTCGAACAGTCGGCGGACGGAGACGGCAAGGATCGGCGGCAGATCGCTGAGAAAACGATGGAGCTGGGTGACGATGCGATTCCCGCGTCCGTGCGCTTCAGTCAGGAACTGAAGGTGCCGGGCAAGTATGATTTTTCGGCGCGGATTGAATCCACGACCGGCAGTTCGGAAATGACGCTCGATGACAACGAGCGACGGCGTACGATCGAAGTCACCGATCGACGAATGAAGGTCCTTGTCATTTCCAGCGGACCGATGCGCGATTATCAGTTTGTTCGCAATACACTGTTTCGTCACAGCGGTGTCGAATCTGATGTCTGGCTGCAGTCGGTGACGGATGAGAATATTGGCTTCGTGTCGCAGGAAGCGAGACACCTGTTGACGAAATTTCCGGCGACAGAAGCGGAATTGTTTGAATATGACGTCGTCGTCGCGTTCGATCCTGACTGGAGCCGACTTTCCGCAGAACAACAGACGTTTCTAAACCGCTGGGTGTCAGAACACGCCGGCGGGCTGGTGGTGGTGGCAGGCGAAATCTTTACACCCAGGCTGGCTCAGGAGCCGGAAACGTTTCGCGACATCAGCGTGTTGTATCCTGTTCTGCTCAATCGCGTGGCACCGGACCTTCAACTGAGTCAGCGCGCGGATGAACCGTGGCCGATCACGCTGACACAGGAAGGCCGGGCGACGGATTTTCTGAAGATCGCGGATGAGACGGGGAATGCGAGCGTGGATCTGTGGCAGACGTTTAAGGGGATTTATCGGTCTTATCCCGTGCGCGGAGTGCGTGACGGTGCGGTGGTGCTGCTGGAATATGGTAATCCGCGGGCGCGGACAGAAAATGGCCAGCCGCCGTTTCTGGCTTCGCAGTTTTATGGAACCGGTCGCACGATTTTTGTCGGGTCTGCCGAGACGTGGCGACTGCGGGAGATTTCGCCTCAGGGACATCAGCGATTCTGGACCAGCCTGATCCGAGAAGTCGGGCAGGGACGTCGCAGCCGCGGTAATGCGCGGGGACTGCTGTTACTCGATCGGACCGAAGTCGCGCCGGGGCAGCCGGTGAATGTGCGTGCCCAGCTCTATGACGCTCGACTGCAGCCACTGATCACGGAATCAGTTCCGCTAACGATCGTGGATGCGGAAGGCCGGACGCTGACGGTGCCGGATCGGCTGCATGGCGACAGTCGCGGGGCAGGGCAGTACGTGGCCAGTTTTCGGCCACCAGCGCCGGGTACTTATCGCATTTCGGTGCCAGTGCCGGAATCGTCCGATGTGCTGCAGGCGTCGATCGACGTCGTGCTTCCGAATCTGGAATCGCAGAATCCGACGCTGAATACCGAACTGCTCACAAATCTGACGCGGGAAACGGAAGGGCGTTATCTCCCCGTATCAGAACTGGCAACGCTGCCGACACTGCTGCCCGATCAAAGCCAGCCGGTTGTTGTCGATGAACAACTGCGCACACTGTGGGATCGCCGCTGGCTGATGTTTGTGATGGTCGGCCTGCTGGCGTTTGAATGGATCATGCGTCGGGTATGGCGGTTGAGTTGAGCGAGCGGCAATTGGATGAGCTCTGCCTGGTTATTGTATTTCGAACTCAGTTCGAGGAATGCCGCTTTGCCGAATGATTGAACGCAGGGTGCCCACACGTAGCTCCGCGTGATCGGGGACTGGCACTGTTGTCGTACCGGTTGAGGTGGCACGCTGCATTACGACGTGACTGCCGCGTTGGCGCACCTGTTGAAACCCGTGTGCCGCCATGATCGAACAGACTTCTCGTCCGGATAGAACTCGAAGCTTAGGCAATCGACACCTCAACATGCGTCACAAACACATCTTCTCCAAGGCGATCGCTGATTTCATCGGGAGACGCACACTCGAAAAACAGTTCCAATGCTTCCCTGAGATTATCACGAGCCGTCTGAATACTGTCGCCCTGACTGGCAATATCCAGTTCAGGGCACAGTGCAACAAAGCCGTCATTTTCCCGCTGTATGACGGCTGTAAGTCGTTTATTCATTGGCTTGAACCCAAATTTGATCAACGCGAAACAAAGCACATTGCGGCGACATCGCTGCTCGCAAGTGTACAATGAACTCTTCGAATTGCCCACACATCCGGCACGTTGCCATTTAGCTTCTGTATCAGCTTTTTTCAAGTTTCCAACGACTGCATTGGGGGCCGCACGTTCCGGTTCCGCCATTTCGAGCGCATTCGTCACCGAAATTGAGCCACAGAATTCCCATGCCTCCCTTAGAACTCTGGGTAGTTCCGAAGCTTAAAGAACTTCTTCGATCACAGGATTTGTCAGTCTTCCGATCCCTTCGATCTCAATCGTTACTTCATCACCGGGCTGCAGAAATACGGGCGGTGTGCGAGCGGCACCGACGCCGTGCGGAGTGCCCGTCAGGATGACTGTACCGGGTGCCAGAATTGTGCTGGCACTGAGGAACTCGATCAGTGTCGGGACGTCAAAGATCATGTCGTCGGTATTCCAGTCCTGCATCGTGTTGCCATTCAGAATGGTGCGGATCTGCAGAGCGTTGGGGTTCGGGATGTCATCGGTTGTGACGAGACACGGGCCCAGCGGACAAAATGTGGCAAATGTTTTCCCGCGACACCACTGACCACCGCCGCCGTCTTTCTGCCAGTCGCGAGCACTCACATCGTTGGCACAACTGTAACCGAGCACATACGACATTGCATCAGCGCGGCTGACGTTGTGGCAGCGCTTGCCGATGATCACGGCCAGTTCGCATTCGTAGTCGACTTTGTCACTGCGAAGTCTGCGTGGCAGCACGATCGGATCACCGGGATTCTGCACGGCGGTCGCGATCTTCATGAACAGGACCGGATTGGCCGGTATGGCCTGCTTGCCTTCTTCGGCATGTTTGCGATAGTTCAGACCAATGCACAGGATCGCCGCCGGTTCCAGCGGTGCGAGGATTTTGGCAGCGACGACAGTCTTGCCGGTCGAAGTCAAACCGTTGAACAAACTGCCGTTAAGTTGTTCGAGCGAACCATCGGCTCGCTGGCTGGCAAAGCACGTTTGCCCATCTGCTGACTGGATGCGGACTATCTTCATGAGACCACTCGCGACTGTTGTTGTAAAGTTTGAATGCTGAACGATTCATACCTGAAACACGCCGAGTCGTGTCCAGGAAGCGGAAGAGTAGCGAACGGGAACCAGATGCAACAGCGAGATATCGCTAACTCCTTACCGAAACGGACCGGCAAGCTGATGCGTGCCGCTTGCCAGGCAGGGTTATTTAACCGGTACAAAGTCAAAACTTACACTCGTCCAGGCGCTGTGGTAGAGCTGACCGTTTTCGGCTCGGATCGCCCGGAGCCATGTCTGATAGCGGCCTTTCGGCAGCGTCGAAGGCAGGGTGTACGAGGTGCCAATTAAGAGGGGCTGATAGACGATTCTCCGCTGACTCGGCGTGCCGACGTCGTTGATCCACAGCTCATAATTGGTCGCCTGGTTCACTGGACTCCATAATAATGTTCCAGCCGCGTACGTTAAAACTGCAACTGGCCCGACAAGTAGCCGCTGGGCGGTACTCAGAGAACTCCGCGAACCGTCCGCGAAGATGGCTCGCACTTGAATCTGGTTGATACCATTTCCAAGAGGAACATCAATCCGGTGCGACGTCCCTCTGATCCCCGTGCGATCGTACACGAGCACCGCGTTACCTGGTCGTGTCACGATCACTTCATACTGCATTGCGCCAGGCGCTGCTGTCCAGGCGATGATAGGTGTCGCATCGACAGTCGCAGCTCCTGAGGAGGTGATTGCCACGGGAGGATGAAACAATTCAAATGAATGGGTCGCTGACCAGTTCGAAGACAGATTCGAAAAGTTCGCGAACACGCGCAGTGAATACTGCCCCGGCCTCAGCGGCGTCGCAGGATCATACGTTGTTCCGGTCTGCGTCGTTCGAGGCACGACAAGGACACCTTTGGAGTCTCGAAGTTCAAACGTGTATGAGCCTGCGTACGGCACGGCGTCCCATGCAACGCCCGCAGCCGTCGTTCGCAGACCCGCAGGCGGCAGCTTCACCCACAATGGATCGCCAGTGTTCCATGCTGACAGTGGTCGATTCCCGCGAAGTGCTCTGACAAAGATCGTATACTTTCCGGCAGGCAGATCCTGAACGACCTGATGCGACGTGCCCTGAATGTTATTCGCGTGATAGGCGATGCTGTTGCCGACGGTCACTTGAATTCGGATGTCGTATCCGGTCGCTCCGGCCACAGGCTTCCATGCGAACACGGGACGACTGGTCTTCGCGTCACCATCACCGGAAATGATTTCGGTCGGTTTCGCCAGCACTTCGAATTCTGTCAGTTCTGACCAGTCCGTGAATGTTCCATCGACATGCTTCGAACGCACCCAGACGGCGTATCGCGCAGGTGTGAGCGGTTCAGTAACCAACAGAGAGGTCGAAGTCAGATTCCGGGCATAGATCGGACGGGTTTTCGAATCTCGATTGGTCAGCCACAGTTCATGCGTCGTCGTCCCTGCCGCGGCTGTCCAGCGAAAAGTCGGAGTCATGTTCGTCGAGAGCAGCGGGATCGAGTGCATTGCGGGCCTGTCACCGATCACAAATTCGGCGGGCGCGCTCCACGCAGACGTCTCGCCCAGAATGGAAACCGAGCGAACCCAGATTCGATACGCCCCGTTTTGCAAGGCGGCATCGGTCACGAACTCAGGCGAGTTGACCCGGTCCCGGACGACTGGCATTGTCGGATGACTCAGGCTGGTCATCCAGACGTCGTACTGCACTGCTCCCGGCGAATCGGGCCAGGTGATTTCCGTCGCGTTGGCTGTGCTTCGTGCTGTCAACAGATCAATCACTGGAACGGATACCTGTGTGCCGATTCGAAAGACTTCGAAGCCGACTTCCTCCGTCGCAGCGGCGAAAGCGATGCCACCTTCGTACGCAACAAACTTTGTTTCAGCGTCAATGACCAGTTGTGATTCCAGACCATGCCTCACGGGAAACGTACCGCGTTCTGTTCCGTCAGTGATCCAGATCTGACGAAGTCCGGTTGTTCGATTCCGTACGGTAAACAGCACGCGATCACCGACAACGCTCCAGTTGCGGATTTCTGTCTCAGCGGCCAAAATCGGGAATTCATTGAGAGATCGAGTCCCCTCTGCCGTCCCATCGCTGGCGAAAAGTTGAATCCCGTTCGCTTCGTCGCCGGCAAGAAAGACCATGGCAATGGGTAAACTGGCCCTGTGCCTCAATCCTGTGATCGGAAGGATGAGGGAGGGAGGTTCCGTTGTGCCACTTTCCCTCCAGAGAGCCCAATCGGCTGGGCCAGTGGAAGAAAAATACAGAGCGGCGAAATAGAAGAGGCTGTTTCGAAATGCGACTGGTTCGGAATCGCCGATACCAAAGGCACGTACACCTGGAATTTCGCGGGTTCCCAGCGGAGTTCCGTCGGTCACATAGAAATCACCATACCAGCGAAAATGAAGAAACTCTCCCGCAACAATGAAATCGCTGGGAAACCAGCCCGGGTAGATGTTGTCATGATAAGTCAACTGGATTGTCCCGG
>JAYTAK010000442.1:0-4138 GCA_043737515.1 Candidatus Kuenenia sp.
TTCGCTGCCGGTGTGAGTTCAGCCTCCGCCGAGTCTTCATCCACGGCATTCGGAGAACGTCTGGTTGCCACAAAGAAGCTGACGTTGTTTCAAGTCAACGCTTTGCTTCGTGGCAGCGACGATCCGCTCACACTGGGCGAGTACATCGTGCAGGACATTGTCGGTCGTGGCGGAATGGGAACTGTCTATCGCGCCGTGCATCGACGGATGAAGCGCACGGTCGCGATCAAGGTACTCCGCCGCGATATCGCGCATGCAGATCTTCTGGCGAAGCGATTTCTGCGGGAAGTCGAAGTCGCGGCGAAGTTGTGTCATCCGAATGTTGTTACGGCCTATGATGCCGGTGAGCAAAACGGTATCAGCTATCTGGTGTCTGAATTTGTCGAAGGCCAGAACCTGAGTGAACTGGTCAAAGAATACGGGCCGCTCTCATTGCCGCTCACCGTTGATGTGATGCTGCAGGCCGCGCGGGCGCTGGAATATGTTCATCGCGAAGGCGTGATTCATCGCGATATCAAGCCGTCTAATCTGCTGATCGATGATGCAGGCAACGTCAAAGTGCTTGATGTGGGACTTGCGCGAGTCAGCTCGCCGGGGATCGCGGAGATCGATCATGCGGCGGACCTGACAACAACCGGCATGATCATGGGGACAGTTGATTACATGTCACCCGAACAGGCTCAGAACACTCGTCTGGCAGACGAACGATCCGATGTCTACAGCCTGGGCTGCACGTTCTATTTTCTGCTCACCGGTCATGCGCCGTATGCGAAAGGCACGGGCATTGAGCGACTGCTGGCGCATCGAGAACAGCCGATTCCGTCACTGTGCGCTTTAACGCCGCAGATTCCGAAATTCATTGATCAGCTCCTGTCGTCGCTGATGGCAAAGAAGCCTGCCGAACGGATGGCGTCAATGCGGGAACTGTCGCAGCAGCTTGAAGCGTTGAAGGTCGCCGGGCTCCCCGATGTCATGTTGCCACCCAGCGTCAGCGAGCAGGAAGATAGTGACTGGTCTCAACCGGTGGCGTCGGCGATCGCTCCCACACAACAGTTGGCGGCTGCATTAAGCGGCTCGGATTCGGGATTGAACGAGGTCACGGAATTAATGCCGAGGATCAACACAGCGGACGTGGCTGAAGACAGCGCTGCGTCTGTGGCTCGACGCCCTTCAAATTCACCAATGTCATTCCTGCCCTGGGTCATTCTGCCTGGCGTCGCCGCGATTGCCATCGCAGCCTTTTTTTTACGAGGCAACGACGAGACACTCGATGGTTCGCAGAATGGTTCGACCGCAGCATCCATCGCCACACTGACGGAGTTGTCAGAAGTCGAAGTACAGAACTATCGCAGCGAATGGGCGGCAATTCAGAAGCTCGATGAAAATGTCACGGTTGATGGAGTTCCGTTTGCCTTGATTCCACCCGGCGAATTCGGATACGGCGATGATGCAGTGCCGGTGCGGATGGACAAAGGATTCTACCTGTCACAGTCTGAAGTCACCGTCGGACAATTCAAGGTCTTTGCAGAAGCGCAGAAGTACACGACAGTTGCCGAAGAAAACGGCGAGGGCGGCTGGGGGCAGGACCCGACTTCACCGAATATCAAACGCTGGATTCAGACACCGACATTCTACTGGAACAACCTGGGCGCGCAATTTGTCTCTGACCAGCATCCGGCAACAAGTCTGGCATATACCGACATGATCGCTTTTTGTGAATGGATGTCGCGTGAAACACGTCGCACGATTCGTCTGCCCACCGAACAGGAATGGGAATACGCCTGCCGCTGCGGTCGTCGTGGTCGATGGTCGTTTGGCGACGATCCGCAACCGTTGAACGAATTCGCCTGGTTTGAAACCAGCGCCGACAAGGATATGCATCCGACGCGCATGCTGAAGCCCAACGCATGGGGACTCTACGACATGCACGGCAACGAATTTGAACGCTGCCTGGCTCCCGGCGCAGAAGAATCCGGCTACTCCGGCAGCGGCCCGATTCGCGGCGGCAACATCTTCAGCCCTGCGGAAGAAACCGCCAGTTCGTACCGCCAGATGAGCCCGCTTAACACGCCGACTCACGGCGCGTTTCGCATCCTGATGGAACTTCCGTAACATTTCCTGTAGCCACGCTCGCCAGAGCGTGCGGGGTTCGGCAGAGCGAACAACTTTGCCGTGCGGATAAGGAGGTGCCCACCGTCTGGCGACGGTGGCTACGAAGAAAACACGGCCTTTTACGACAAAAGTTGTGGGTAACATCAAGGGCTGACGCCCGCCGCTCGCCAGCGTTTGTCTTCGGCAAGCTTTTCTGCGAATGCTGCGACGTCCTGAGATTCCGGCGTCAAGGTGATGATTTCATGTCGAAGTGCCGCCAGGGCCACTAATTCCTGCGGCGTGATCGTGCGTGTCAGATTCAAAATGTCGGGCCATTTCTTCGGGTCATTAGTGACATTGGCGAGTACCTGAGATCCAGAGGTTGGCTCAAAGAGTGTTGCAAGCAGAACCAGTTCTTCCACTGATTGCTCACCTCGAAAAACGGGCGGTGCCTTGAGTGAAGCACACGTCTGGCGAATGACCTGCATGGCGCGGCGAATGTCCCAGACTCGCTGGGCGTCAGCCGTCGTGCCGATCAACTGGAATCTGCGACGAATCTGGCGCTGCTTTGCTTCGTCGCCTTGCCATGCATGTGGTCCCATGCCACGCGGGGTGAAGACCACAACGCAGCCGGACTGAGCCGACACCGAACTCAAGCCGCTTCCAAACGACTGCGCGAGATCTTCGCCATTGCTGACGATCATTGTCGCGTCTTCGAGTAACTCCAGCGTCTTCTCTTTCGAGAACACCACATCGAGATACAGCGGGACGTGCGATTCACTTTCAAAATGGATGCGGACTCGCTGCCAGGTGTCCGCCTGAGCCAGTTCAAGTTCTTCGACTGAGAGTTTCTCAAGCCGCGTCGCTGTCGCTGGTTTCCAGCCCGGATCACTGTCCGGCCACGCTCGAAAACAGCGCTCACGCAGGCGACCGAGTCGGCTGCTGTGCCAGGCGCTCTGGTCCTTAAGGACATTTTCAATCGGCGGCAACTGAGCGGGCGGCACAAACGTTTCGTCGATCGTGGTGTTGATTTCGTCCGTTGGTAATTGAGCGAAAACTTTCAGTTGCTCCGGTTCGAAAAACTTCACCGCCGTTTTCTCAATCATCGATTTATCGTGTTTCAGAAAGCGATTGAACCAGCGAAACGCATGAATGTGCAGCTCCTGAGTGTCCTCGTGCGGACCTTCGGTAATCTGCAGACCGAGATTCTCACCAGCGTCCTGCAGTTCATAAATGTGCCGCACTTGGCGATGAATATCGATCACGCCTTCCAGCGGAAAGATCGTGTCTTTGTCCGTATTGGAAATCAGCAGCGGGCGAGGAGCCACCAGTGCGGCGACCTTGGCAAAGTCCCAGCGAAACGTGTTGACCATATACATGCAGTCGCAATGTCCTTCAACACAGCCGTTGATGACGTGATCTCGCAGCGACGTGATTCCAGCCACCGGCACCGCGCATTGAATGCGATCGTCCAATGCGGCAATCCACCAACTATAGGCTCCGCCACCGGAACGCCCCGTCACGCCCATGCGTTTGGCATCCACTTCCGGTCGCGTCTCCAGATAGTCCAGCGAGCGGATGCAGTTCCATGCTTCGACACCGGCGGGTGTGTAGCCTCGAGAATTCCACCACCAGCGATCCAGATTGTATGTGCCGTGATGCAGGCCCTCGATTTCGCCAAGTTGCAATGTGTCAATCGTCAGACAAGCATAACCGTTGCGGGCAAACCAGGCCCCGTGATAGTGATAATGCGTTTTGTTGCCAAAACTGACGTCGTCCTTCTTCACCTTGCCGTGACCGCAGACATACAGAATTGTTGGCAACGGGCCTTCGACATTCAGAGGTCGATAAAAATTGCCGGTGACGTACAGTCCAGGCATTGACTGAAAATGCACACGCTCGACGATGAACTCGGTTTCTTCGGTTGTGGCGGTCGTCGCGCTTTGCAGCGGCGTCTTTTCCGGACGCGGGCTCAGGCCGAGCATATCAAAAAGCTGCTCGCGAAGTTCCGGTTTGGCATCCTGCCATTCGGCCAGAGTCTTCACCT
>JAYTAK010000443.1:0-9488 GCA_043737515.1 Candidatus Kuenenia sp.
AACAATCTGAACGCTTGCTGAGCAGAATGAAAGTATTTCTTGCTCCCATTTTTTTGTCACCAATTTTTTTGTCTTCTGTGTTTCTGAGTCCCGCCATTAGCCAATGGGTTGCGGGCGAAGCCCGCGCTGGGGTTATACAGCGAATCGAATGTGTCCGGCAATTGTTTTCGTGCATGCGTCAGTTCCGCAGTGCTCCTGCTGAAGCACGCAGGTTAATCACCTGGCACGCAGAACGAAAGCTCCGCTGTCAGGACTCGCGATTCAAACGCCGCCATTCCTCTCCGACGTGATGAGCCTAGTTCATTCGGCTTTCATCAAGCGAAAACGGCTTCCACGATCAGCATCGTCGCACGGAACTCGGGGACAATCGTCGTGAGGACTTTATTCGCGTGGCCAGCCTGAAGGCTCGTCTCGGCGATCCGAGACGGTTACATTTGTGCTCCGGTGATTTGTTCGCTTGTCAGCCTCGGAAGACATCGACAAGGCACGATTGTTTTCTACGCGATTTTACTCAGGGAATTGTGATGTCTGATCCGAGTCCGCATTTGGCAGCGATCGATTCAACTGCACCGCATCACCGAGCTGACACAGGGCCACAGCAATTGCCTCGGGTGCTGGGACTGTTCGATGCGACCATGATTGTTGTGGGTTCAATTATCGGGTCCGGAATCTTCCTGAAAGTCAGTGCCGTCGATAGTGCGCTGGAGCCATACGGCTTCGTGGCGATTATTGGGATCTGGCTGTTTGTCGGAGTCATCACGCTGTGTGGTTCGCTGGCATTGGCCGAGCTGGGTGCCATGTTTCCTCACGCTGGCGGCCCGTACCTGTATATCCGCGAATCGTTTGGAAAACTGCCCGCGTTTCTGTGGGGCTGGACTGAGTTCTGGGTCGTTCGAACAGGTTCGATCGGAGCGTTAGCCTGCGCGACTGTGCTGTATTTCAATCAGGTATTTCCGTTGACGCCGATCGGGCAGACAGCGATGGCGGTGGCGATCATCATCGGGCTCTCGATTGTGAATCGGTTCAGTACGAAAGCCGGTGCCGGAGTTCAGGCGGCGGCGACGGTTTCAAAGGTCGGCTTCCTCGCCGCACTGATCGTGTTGCCGTTTATCTTTCGCAAAGTTGATACGCAAAATCTGCAGCCGCTGCTGTCCCTGCCGCAGACTACGGGTGACACTTTGAGCTTTCTGAAAGCTCTGGGAATTGCCATGGTGGCTGTGCTCTGGCCGTACGACGGCTGGATCAATCTGGGGCCGGTCGCCGAAGACATCAAGAATCCAAAACGCAACGTGCCGCGCGCGATGACGTTCGGTCTGGGGCTGGTGATTGTCGTCTATCTCGGGGCCAATGTGAGTTATCATCTCGTGCTGCCGATCCATCACCTCGCCAACAGCGGAACGGTGGCTGCAGATGTTTTCCAGAAATTGTTTGGCCCGACAGGAAATACGGTGGCGGCGATCGGAGTCATGATTTCCACGTTTGGTGCCACAAATTCCAACATGATTACGGGGCCCAGAATTTACCTGGCAATTGCACGCGATGGACTTGTCCCTCACTGGCTGCAGCGTATTCATCCTCGACATCTGACGCCGGCCAACGCCATTTTGATTCAGACGGTCTGGGCCGTGTTTCTGGTGTTGCTGTTTTCCGTCTGGGACCCTGATGCGCCGTCCGTTCCGGCTCCGACGGCCAATGCGGTCAGCAACAGTAGTCTGCCGACGTCGCTGTTTCCGTCGAGTGCAGAGCATTCAAGACATCTCAAAAGTGCGTTCGACAATCTGACGGATTCGGTGATCTGCGCAGGGCTGATCTTCTACGGAATGGCTGTAGCGGCCGTCTATGTGCTGCGTCGGACTCAACCGCTGGCAGATCGCCCGTACAAGACATGGGGTTATCCATACACGCCGGCCTTGCTGCTGCTGGCTTATGCGGGGGCGTTTGTGAGCCTGCTGATGCAGCGATGGACTCAGACAATGGGAGTGCTGAGTCTGATTGCAGCAGGCGTCGCGTATTACTACGTCGCGAAGGCAGTTCGAAGGTAAATGCACGGTGAACGTGAAAGTTAAACGCTTTGTGGCCAAATCCGGAGTTGGAATAGAGGCGAGCCGAGTTGTGGCAACTCGGTCCAAGGCTGCGATTCCTGTAGCGTGGACATTCATGTCCGAGATATTGACCAAACACGGTCGCATTATCGAGCGGCAGTCACGGTACAATAATCTTCGCTTCGACCGTGTTTCATGGCCATGCGACGGACATGAATGTCCATCCTACATTCGATCGTTGCGCCATCGCACCCAAAAACTTGACTCATTTGCAACATGTTCTCAAACGTAATCGTAGCTAAGCAAATCAACACGAATGGCGAACTGCCGTAAAGCTCAAAGCCTGTTTCTGAATGCCGGAGTGGTGCATTGTCGAACGAAACTGAAAACCGTCGAAAACTTTTTTCCAGGGGCGACCTGTTTTGGTTTCTCCTGCTGCCGTTGTTCATGGGTGTCGGTTACTTTGGGTTTCGCTACTTCCAGAACACAAACGCCGATCCGAATTTGAGGCTTGTCGCGAAGTTTAACGACAATGTCAGCGTGGAGTTGAAGGGCATCGCAATTGCCTCAGCGTTCGGGAAACCGGGGACCCGCTGGTGGAAGCCGAACGGCCTTGATTTTCCTGAGTTCCAGCCAGACACGTCTATGTTTGACGCAACGACAACACCAAGTCAAGCGGTTGCACGCGTCTTTGTGTTTGAGATCCAACACACGAGCGAGACACGACCACGATTCAGAATCAGGCGCAAAAATCCGAGTGGCATCAGCAGTTGGTCAGTTACTCGCTACGAAGGGTCTTTGATGTTCCATCTCTGTCCGGTGAACGAGGGCTACTTTGCTTCGAACGATTTCACAATTGAAATGGCGACACGCGGAAAACAAACGATTGCGCATTTGACACCGGAAAAGACTTCAACGGTGGTTTCCGTTTCCGGAATGAGTTTGCGCTTCGAAGTGATTGATTCTGCAGACGGAAAAGAATGCGAAGTCACTTTGAAAGGTCCTCGTCGTGCCACTCAACTCGCCATGTCGGCTCAGATTGATTGCAACGTCTTGCGCGGAAATACGAAACCTGCTGCATTCATGGGAACGAGTGCGGGGTTGAAACAAAACCGCGATGATGTCGGGTTCATGTGGAGCTTTCCAAAGTCAGACTGGACCGACATCGAAATCACTTTCATTGACTACGATTGGATTGCGGAATTTGATGCCGTCTCGGTGAGTCCCGGTGTGATTACCAGTCCGCATGTCGAGCAAGTTCAACCGTCGCAGGAATAGCGGACCATGCACGGGCCACGACGCGGGCTTGTCCCCGTCGAGCCTTGATCCACACCAGAACCAGGAACCGAAGCGAAGCACATCACTGCCCGGCTTGTCCGGGTAGGATGATGATCATCGGGAATAGGGCACGCCATGATCATCGCTCCATGCAGGCAAGCTGCATCGTGGCGTATTTGGAATCTGCCTATTCCGGTTCTGGTGTTGATTATCGCCCTACGGAGACAAGCTCCGCAGTAGCGTGAACGGTGACGAAATAGCCGTCGCCGTGGCGTTGCCATTCCTGAATCCGTCTGTTCATGGAATTCCACTCGCAACCCTTTCCATATTTCTTGCTTCAAGGTAAGTTGACGGCTGAAATTCAATGATTCGGCAGATCTGACCACACGGGACAACACGGGAATTCGGTATGAATCCAATCGCAGCACACGCGCTTCAGCAGACACGGCGTTATTTCTTTGGACAGACAGCGGCAGGCATCGGGACGGCGGCACTGGCATCGGTGCTAAATCCAAACCTACTGAACGCTGGTGATGCCACTTCAATCGAAGCCGGTTCCCCGCTGCATCATCCGGCGACAGCCAAGCGAGTCATCTGGCTGTTCATGGCCGACGCGCCTTCGCAACTGGATCTGTACGACTACAAACCCAAACTCGCAGACTACTTTGATAAGGATCTGCCGGAGAGTATTCGCGCGGGCCAGCGCATCACAACGATGACGTCCGGACAGACTCGACTGCCCTGCGCGCCGTCGGTCTTTAACTTCGCGCGGCACGGTGAGCACGGTGCGTGGATCAGTGAACTGCTGCCGAATATCGCATCGATCGTCGATGATATCTGCATCGTCAAGACGATGAACACCGAAGCGATCAATCACGACCCGGCGATCACCTACATTCAGACAGGCAGTCAGCTTCCCGGTCGGCCCAGCATGGGAGCGTGGGTTTCGTATGGTCTCGGCAGTCCGAACAAAGACCTTCCGGCGTTCGTGGTGCTGCATTCGCGGATTCCCGGCGGGGCTCAGACACAGGCGTTGTTCTCACGGTTGTGGGGCAGCGGATTTATGTCCACTCGGCACGCCGGAGTGGCCCTGCGATCTGTCGGTGACCCGGTGTTGTACTTGTCGAATCCAGATGGTGTGGATGCAGGCACGCGACGCAGAATGCTCGATGGACTCGCTGAACTGAATCAGGATCGGCTGAGCAAAGTTGGTGATCCGGAAATCTCGTCACGCATCTCGCAGTACGAGATGGCATTTCGGATGCAGACGTCGGTGCCGGAGCTGACCGACATCTCTGACGAACCACAAAGCGTGCTGGACATGTACGGTCCTGACGTCAAAGAACCGGGCACGTTTGCCTACAATTGTCTGCTGGCGCGGCGGATGGCGGAACGCGGCGTTCCGTTCACTCAGGTCTTCCTCCGAGGCTGGGACCATCACGGCGGGCTGCCCGGCGCGATTCGCGGAATGGCTCCTGCCTGTGACCGACCGAGTGCCGCGTTGGTGAAAGATCTGAAACAGCGCGGAATGCTGGATGACACGCTGGTCATCTGGGGCGGAGAATTTGGCCGCTCCGTTTACAGTCAGGGAACGCTGACGAAAGACAATTACGGGCGCGACCATCATCCTCGCAACTACACGATGTGGATGGCAGGCGGCGGGATCAAGGGCGGACAGGTGTATGGCGAAACCGACGACTTCAGTTACAATGTCGTCGATAAGCCCGTCCATATTCACGATCTCAATGCCACGATCCTGCACGCTCTGGGCATCAACCACGAACAACTCACCTTCCGCTTCCAGGGCCGCGATTTCCGTTTGACGGATGTGCATGGTCAGGTCGTGAAAGATATTCTCCGAGTTGCGTAGAATGGGGCGGCTGACAGGAATCAGTCACACCAATCCCGTTCCCACACTAACGCAGAAGAAAAAACCGTGCCGCTGCAATCTATTCAGCAGGCGATCGACGCCCTTCAAAAGGGCGGCATGATCATTGTTGTCGATGACGAAGACCGTGAGAATGAAGGCGACTTCATCTGTGCGGCGGAAACGATTACACCGGAGCAGGTCGATTTCATGCTCCGCATTGGACGCGGCACGCTGTGTGTTCCGGTGACCTCCGAAGACGCAGCCCGACTGAAGCTGCGTCCGGTTGTGGATGAATCCAGCAACAACGCCCCGAACAAAACGGCATTCCTGCGCGCCGTCGATCATACGTCCGCCGGCACCGGAGTCAGCGCGCTCAATCGCGCTCGCACGATTCGTGCGCTGGCAGATCCCGCCACTGTCGCCGACGATTTTCTGCAGCCGGGACATGTGAATCCTCTCGCAGCCATGGACAGTGGTGTCCTGCGCCGCGCCGGTCATACGGAAGCCACGATCGACCTGATGCGACTTGCCGGCAAACGCCCGGTCGGTGCGCTGATCGAAATCTGCAGTCAGACAAGTCACGGTATGGCTGACTTCGCTGAGCTGCAATCGATCGCCAGAGAATACAACATCCCGATGATCTCCATCGAAGATCTGATCCGCTTTCGCCGTCTCCGCGAACAGTTGATCACGCGGATCGTCTCCGTCCCGATGCCGACGGCGGAATTTGGTACTCCCATGGTGATCGGTTATCAGGTCGCCCATGAAATTCAGGAACCGCTCGCACTGGTCTGGGGTGATCTCAGTAAAGTGGATGCGCCACTGGTGCGTATGCATTCATCTTGCTTCACCGGCGACGTGCTGGATTCTCTGCGCTGTGACTGCGGAGATCAGTTACGCATGGCCATGAAAATGATCTACAAGGAAGGGACCGGGGCCGTTGTTTATCTGCCTCAGGAAGGTCGCGGCATCGGCCTGCTGGCCAAACTGAAGGCGTATCAGCTTCAGGATCAGGGACTGGATACCGTTGAGGCCAATCATCGTCTGGGTTTCAAGGCCGACATGCGTGACTATATGGTCGGCCTGCAGGTGCTGAAGGATCTTGGTCTGTCGCGCGTACGGTTGCTGACCAACAACCCAAAGAAGACCGACGCCTTCGTCTACACCGGAGTTGATCTGCATGTGATCGAGCAAGTCCCGATCGTCGCTCCTCCGCTGTCCCAGCGCACCGGTTACATGACGACCAAAAAAGAAAAAATGGGACACCTGCTGCCGGACGACGTTGTAACAGCAAAGACCGATGCCGATGCCGCTCAATGACCTGTGCTTTGTCAAAGCCAGGATATCAGATTGGGTGGCCGGGGCTGGACTGAGCGGAGCGAAGGAAGTCCCGGGGTTTCGGGCTAGCGCCCTCCAACCCCGGCCACCCATCAATCCATCGCTGACAAAGCGCTAAAGGCTGGCGAGGATTGTGTCGTCAATCATGATGGGCGACTGACCCGCAAGGTCAATCGCTTGCTGTACTGCAAACGATTTCCCCGACAGCGTCTGTGGCGGCACTACATGGGAGTCATTGGAATCCGCATCCGCGATTCCCATTTCATCTGTGGCATCGACCGACAAGGACGCATCGTCCTCCGGCAGATCCGAAGATCCCGGCAGTTCCGGAGAAAGATCATCGACTGCCAATTGCAGGTCCAACGGGTCGCTGGCTTCAGATTCCTGCGTCAGACTGGTGATGCTGAACTTGAGCGGTGACAGTGTCCAGGTGCCGAAAAACGTGTAGCCGCCCTCGACACGAACTGATCGAATCCACGCTCGATAATTTCCCGGCGGCAGCGAATTCGGCAGCACTTGACTGGTGCCGGTTGCCATCTTGTTGCGAAACAGCGAATTCTGAGCCGCCGGACTTGGGCCAAGAGAATCGACCTGAAGGTCAAAGTGCATGGCGCCTGCGACTGCGACCCAGTTCAGCGTGCGATTTCCGGCGTATGTCGGAGCCTGGTTCTGAGCAGTGGGGAACCCGATTACCAGGTTTACTTCGGCGAGCGGCGTTGGAGTTGTGATGCCGGTTGTGCTGCGACCCACAATCGCGACGATGTAAGACCCCGTATTCAGCGGCGTGGTCAGCAGATGGCTGGTTCCCGTCAGCCCCGTTCGGCTGTACACCAGGTTCGGAGGTCCTAAATTTGTCCTGACGGTGAGATCGTACACCATCGGCACTTCTCCGGCGCGCCAAGTGATGGTCGGCGTCCGGTTGAAAGTACCGCCGAGGGGTCCCGTAATGCCACCGGTAATCTTGATCTCGCGCGGCGTAATCACCGACTTCAGCACTTGACTCCACACTCCGAACGTACCGCCAGCAAATTTCGGACGAACCCAGGAACTGTATGAACCCGGAGGCAGATCCGTTGGAGCAGAGTACGAAGTGGTTTGTGCCGCGAGACTGTCCTGGTAGATGACCCGCGTGTTTGTCGTCGTGTATGTGACCCACAACTGGTATCCGGTTGCATCCTTGTACTTGGACCAGACGAAGGTTTCATCACCTGTCCCGTCCTTGAACGTTCCGACCGGCGACTGCATGCGGATCGGACCATCCATTGTGAACAACGATGGCAGCGACCATTCTGACCAGGCTCCGGACTGCAGCTTCGCGCGGACCCAGACTTTGAATGAACCGCCGGTGAAGTTCCCCGAATAGGTATTGGTCGGGAGATTCTGGTTCCGCACGAACTGGGCGGTGTTGGTCGTTTCGTTGTTAATCCAGATGTCATATGCCGAGGCACCGGGTTGTGCCTGCCAGTTGATCGAAACATTATTTCCGGCGATCGTGACATCCAGCGGCCTGTAACTGACATCGACGTTGATCGTGGACGAGGGAGTGCCGACATTGCCGTTTTCAGCCACACGCACCACCAGCTTGTGATGCCCCGGCAGTTTGGAGACAGGCAGCGAGACATTCGCGATCCGGGCTCCTGCGCCCACTGGAAAGACAGCGCTGGTTGTATGAATCACATCGCCGTTGAAACGATCCTCAAACGACACAAATGCATTCGCAGGAAATACCGGGTCAGTGATCGACAGTTGCAGCTTGGCTTCGAACGGGAGTTCCTGAACCAGTGCCAGGTTCTGAGGTGCTGCCAGCAGCATCCGCACTTCCAGAGATTCCGTCCAGCCGGCGCGATTGGCGGTTTGTCGCCGACGTGAATTCCTGCTGCCGGTCGGTTGATGACGCATGGTGTTTTTTCCAGTTGGGGCGAGATGCCGGTGAGAATTGACTGACTGAACTTATTGGTACTGATTATGCGGCAGATGCCGCCGATTTCCAACTTCAATGACGAATTCAGCAACAGAATTTCACGACAAGACCAGATGATTCGTCGTTTTCCTGAGCTGCGTCGTTGAATAAGCTGCATTTCCTGGTGGACAATGGGCAGCGTTCTGTTGGCGAGGTCTGTCGCAGATCGTTACAGTGATTCGCCTGCCCATGACGGCAGCAGGCTGTTTGGTGATGTTGACTCCGGTCCGAGAGGCTTTTCATTGATGTCAATTCAGACGGCTCGAAGTTGTGCAGTGTCATTTTTCGCATCCATTGTGGCTTCGCTGGCATCGAGCTGCGTACTGGCGCAGACAACGACACCAGGCCCCATTCAATATCTGGAAGGACATGCGTCACCAATTCACGCGGTCGGTTACTCTCCGGACGGGAAGATTCTGTACAGCGGCGATACTGCGGGCACACTCAAAACGTGGGATCGTGCGACGGGACAGCTTCTCTCAAGCGGCGCGTGGCATGATGGTGCGATTCTGACGCTGGCTGTTTCACCGGACGGTCAACAGATCGTCACCGCTGGAACAGGAAAGCAGATCGTCGTCTCCGACGTCGCTGTTCCTCGTCCGTTGCTGGATTTCACCGGCGTGCCCGGCGTGCCCACGTCGATCGCCATCTCGCGCGACGGCGCAACACTCCTGACCGGCGATGAATCGAATATCGTCAGTCTGTGGGACCCTCTAACCGGTCGAATTGTGCGCAATTATTCCGGAGCGACCGCAGCTCTGGTCGGAGTTGGCTGGCTGCCAGCTACGAAGTCTGTCATCGGCGCGTCTGCGGATGGAACGCTGCGAGAATGGAACGTCGATAACGCTCAACTTGGCAGTGTCGTTTACACGAGTCCGTCGTCCAGTGCGGGAGTTCCTTCACTGGGATCTCAGATTGTGCTCGGCGGACAGGATGGGGCGATTCGCCGAGTCAACTGGCCACCGAAGCCAGCGACGAATCTCTCCGGACACAACGATGT
>JAYTAK010000444.1:0-1737 GCA_043737515.1 Candidatus Kuenenia sp.
TCCTGAGGGGACACTTCATGGCTCGCAATCTATCGGGCTCCTTGCTGGTCGTCGATGACGATCGCTACATTCAGTCTGCGATGGCAGACTATCTTCGCAGTCTCGGGCATCGAACTGAGACCGCATCCAACTGCACCGACGCGATCGCCCGCATGGAAGAGTTTCCATTCGAAGTCGTGCTGTGTGACGTGAACCTTCCGGACAAGGACGGGTTCCAGTTGCTGCAGTGGTCACGCGAGAACGCTCCGGAGACTTCCGTCATTCTGCTCACGGGATTCGGCACAATTGAAAGTGCCGTCGAAGCCATCCGCATGGGGGCTTTCGACTATCTGACGAAGCCGGTGATCGACGAAGAATTGCGATTCTCCATCGAACGTGCCATCGGTCAGCGTCAGATTCTGGACGAAAACAAGAAGCTGAAGGCGCAGTTGACGCAGCGATTCGGACTTTCGAGCATCGTCGGCAAAGACTACAAGATGCTGCGAATGTTTGAATTGATTGAAAGCGTCGCTGACACGCGAACAACTGTGCTGATTCTTGGCGAAAGCGGAACCGGTAAGACCATGACCGCCCGCTCCATTCATCAGCTCAGTAATCGACGCGACAAACCGTTCGTAGAAGTTGCTTGCGGATCATTGCCTGAATCGCTGCTTGAAAGCGAACTGTTCGGCCATGTCGCCGGTGCATTCACCGGAGCATCGCATGACAAGATCGGCAAGTTCCTGTTGGCTGACGGCGGCACGCTGTTTCTGGACGAAGTTGCCACGGCCTCACCCGCACTGCAGGTCAAACTGCTGCGTGTTCTGCAGGATCGTGAATTCGAACCAGTCGGCGGCAACGTGACACATAAAGTAGACGTGCGACTCGTGCTGGCGACGAACGAAAATCTGGAAGAATGCGTGAAGCGCGGATCGTTCCGCGAAGACCTTTACTACCGCATCAACGTGATTGCCATTACGCAGCCGCCATTACGGGAACGCATCGGCGATATCCCGCTGTTGGCTGCACACTATCTGCATGTGTTCAACGAACAGACGGGTCGTAACATTGCAGAAATTGATGAAATGGCCATGCAGGCCATGCAGCACTATCACTGGCCGGGTAATGTCCGCGAACTGGTGAATGTGATTGAACGTGCGGTCGTCCTGTGCCGCGAAAATCGGATCACCGCGACCGACATGCCGGAGAAGTTATTCGCCAACCATGAACATCGTGCGAACATCGAAGCTCACCTGGGTGGAGCGTCATTGAAATCAGCTTTGACAGAACCAGAACGTCACCTGATCATTCAGGCACTGGAAGCCAGCGGCTGGAATCGCCAGAAGACCGCCAAGACCCTCGGCATCAACCGCACGACGCTGTACAAGAAAATGAAACGCTACGACATCGATTTCGAATCCGTGTACAAGCACATTTGAGGCACGTCGTTTGATCCTGCAGATTCCAAAGGCCCGGCTTAGAAATGAGTCCGGGCCTTTTTGCATCACAGGATGATGTCGGCCTGGTGTTCCGATAGTACTCGATCGTCTGCCGCACACCGTCGAGCAATGCGGTGGCTTTCCAATCGCAGTTTTTTACCGCGGATATCAAGGATGGCACGGATAAGGCACAGTGTGCTTATCTGTTCAGCAAACGTTTCGAGTGTTGTTTTCCTGAGAAGATTTTAGCGTGCCACTTTACTGCAGTGGCGGACCGTGCGAGCAACTTTGTAGCCACGTTCGCCAGAACGTGGGCGAT
>JAYTAK010000445.1:0-9472 GCA_043737515.1 Candidatus Kuenenia sp.
CGCCACGATCGGGGCTCGTCCCCATCGAGCGATGATCATCACCAGAAAAGAAATCCGGAAGGCGTTTTCGCCACTGCGGAGCTTGCCTCCGTAGGGCGCTGATCATTGGAATCACGGCTCCATGCGGACAAGCTGCGCATAATTGTTGGCCGAATCCTGACGAAGCCGGTGACAACAAAACATCTCATTCAGACCCGCGCGGAGTAAATGCAATTGTTCGAAAGTGGAATACGCAACGTCATCACGTTTCAGCTTCGCCAGAATCAGAAAACGACTGTCGATCTGGCCAAAAGCATATCTTTTCCAGTGCTGCACCTCATGCTGTCGACTGTCGTCGTGTGGTCAAATTCAGGTTGTAACCCGGAGGCAACTGCTCCCACATTATCGAATGACGGACCAATGAAATCAGAATCATCGATCCGCCAGCGAAAGGTGTTCACGGACGTCACGACAGCGGTTGGACTTTCCTTTGTGCATCGCGCGGGCGACGTACAGAGCTACGAATTTCCGCGATCAATGGGATCTGGCTGCGCGTGGCTGGATGCAAATGGTGATCATCGACTGGACATGCTTCTCGTCAACGGGGGAGAGGAAATTGACATTGGAAATACGGGGCAAATGGCAAGCCTGTACTTGCAGAATCCTGATGGTCAGTTTATCGACTTCAGCGAAGAATCCGGGCTGACAGGGACCGGATACGGAATGGGAGTTACCGTTGGAGATATTGAAAATGACGGTGATGTGGATATCTATTTGACAAAATACGGGACGGCCCAATTGTTTCTGAATGACGGCGCAGGGCACTTTAGGGATGTGACACAGGAATCCGGCATCGTCAATCCTCAGTGGTCCACGGCTGCAGCATTTACGGATATGAATCACGATGGATGGCTTGACCTGGTGATTGCGAACTATGTCGATTATTTCCCCGGCACATTTTGTGCTGACGCAGGAGGCCGTCAGGACTTTTGTGGACCGAAGGATTTTCATGGAACCTCGAATCGCCTCTTCATGAATCTCGGCTCATCCGACGACGGGAAAGTTCGATTTGAAGATCATTCAGCAGCTTCAGGGATTGCCGCTGAACCAGGAAAGAGTCTGGGAATTGTGTGCCGTGACTTTAACAATGACGGAGAGACCGACGTCTTTTTTGCGAACGATGGCGAACCAAATCAGCTCTGGATTCAACGGAATGGGATGTTCACCAATGAAGCAGTGATCCGTGGCGCGGCCGTGAATCGATTTGGTGAGTTTGAAGCCAACATGGGGACAGTGGTTGGTGATTTCTGTGGCGACGCTGAACCAGACTTGTTAGTGACTCATCTTTCAGGCGAAATGAATACACTGTGGCAGGGAGACGCAAAGGGGAATTTTCGGGACCGCACTTCAGAATTCCAATTTGGGCCGGACGGGTTGGCATTCACCGGATTCGGTATTGTCGCAACTGACCTGGACTGCGATGGTGGACTTGACTTGATTGTTGCGAACGGCAAAGTGAAGCGTGATCGGCACCGAATGCAGGCAACTCATGGCTTTTGGGCAGACTATGCTGAACGAAATCAGATCTTTTTGCGGGTCGAAAACGACTTCCGGGAGTTGAATGACGGAACTGCCGGTTTCTGCGGTCCGGAAGAGGTTTCACGGGGGCTGGCCACGGGTGACTTTGATCGCGATGGCGATTTGGATCTGCTGGTGACAAATGCTGGAGGAATGGCTCGGCTTTATCGGAACGATGCGGAAAAAACGGGCCATTGGCTCACAGTTGCTTTGCTGGATTCGAAACGGCAGCGACCCGTGCTGGGGGCAAGAGTCACCGTGATTGCGGATGCGCGGAAATATTCAGCCGAAATCCTGACACACACAAGCTATTTGAGCAGTCATGAGCCCACGGTCCATTTTGGGCTGGGAGCCGTGTCGATCCTGACATCGGTCGAAGTCGTCTGGCCGGACGAGCCATTAATGGTCGAAGTATTTGCGGCACCGGCAACCGATCAGCGAGTCGATCTGATTCGAGGAAGCGGAATCGAACGTCGTGCGGCCAAAGTGGAAGAGGTGCCCTAATGTCCGCGCGAAGTCTGTTCACATCCCGTAGACTGCAATTGGCTGTCAGCATTATTTCTACTGCGGCGATTGCGGGTGTAGCGACGATCAGTCTCTGGTGGCACCCCAGTTCGTCAGAATTTCCGCCAGACATGTTTCCAAAGGACTTATCAGCGGCATTGCAGGAAGACATTGCTCTTGCTCGCCAAAGAATTGCAAGAACTCCGAGTGCCGGATCGTGGGGTGCTCTGGGGGAACTGTGCATGGCTCATGAACTTTTGCCGCAGGCGGAGTGGTGTTTTCGGAAGGCGTCCTCACTTGCACCGAACGATCCCAGGTGGATTTATCTGCTGGGTGTAATCGCTGAGGAAGTTGACCTGGTGCAGGCTGTTGCCTTTTATGACAGGGTGCTCAGCCTGGATCATTCCGTGGCGGCAGTGCATTATCGTCGCGGACGTGCATTGGCCCGCATCGGGCGATTCGAGGATGCTGAGCAATCTCTGACGACTGCCGGAAATATCTCCGCGCAACATCCATTGGTTTTGAAAGCGATGGCTCAGCTTCGAGTCATGCAGGGGGATGTGACATCCATATCGCCGCCGTCCGAAACAGACTTCACAAGATCACAGATGACGCAAATGCTTCCGGAACCATGGCTGGACGGAGTCGCGAGACGATTACCGCAAATCGCTGAGGTGGCAACTCAGGCAGACGCACTCGCGTCACAGCAACATTACCAGGCTGCTCTTGAGATGTACGAGCGGCTGATCAGAATCGAGGATCGAAACTCGCGCGCACACAACTTCCATGCCATGGTGCTGATGAATGCGGGAAATGCTCAAGAAGCTCTGGAAGAAATCAGAAAAGTCTGCGAGGAGTTTCCGCATGATGCTCTGGCTTTCAGCAGTCGAGGAGCCATCGAAGCTCAGATGGGAAACTTCCCTGCCGCCATTGAGTCGCTCCAGGAAGCGGTGCGGCTCAAGCCGGATTTTGCAGATGCTCACAGAGCCCTGCTCATGATTTTTCAACTCCAGGGCAAGACAGACCTTGCCGACAAACAGTTCAGAATCCTGTTGGCGCTTGTGCCCGCCGATCAGGAATTACAGGCACAATATGCAGAGTTTATGCGTGATCACAGCCAGTCAAAATGAGATGTTTTCCATGCCCGCGCTGAACACGATCAAATGCAGGTCGATGTTCCCCGTTTTTCCTAAGTGAAACAGTGTGTTGGATGTGCATTGAATCGGTAAGAACGCCTGTTATCATGCCAAAAATGGCAGAATCGCTGCCGTTGATCGTGTTTCAAATTTTTCTGGAGAATTTCCGATGAAGAATGTTTCTTGCCTTTTGACGCTCGCTCTGATCATTGGTTGCGGAGGAGGAGAACAGCAGGCCCCGACACCCGAAAAAGAAGCGGAGATGAATTCCAAGATGGATGGAGATATGCAGAAGATGATGGGGGATATGAAAACGATGCCTGGGACTCCGGGGACTGAGGCGAAAGAATAGTACGAGCTGCCTGTCAGTGGGTGTAGTACAACCCAACTCGCCCCGTGTAAGCTGATCGCAGGTTTGGCAACTCAGATTATTCGAGGCGATTGTTGAAACTACGGCAGATTTGCATCCGTCTTCCGATTGCCGGATGCCGGATGCTATACTTCACGCGGCCGAGTTTGAGGCAATCAAATTCCCGTAGGGTGTGACAAGCGGAACGCAGCCACACCAAGGCCGTGAAATGGTGTGGCTGCGCTCCGCTTGTCACAACCCTACGAAATCAAACCGTGACTCAATGCCACTGGCTCTACGGTTCCCCATCTGCATCACTGACCGAGTACTGGTTTTGTCCCAGCGACAACCCAAGATCCATGTGCAACTCAGAGTCCGCGTCGAAGCGATCCAGTGCGCGGCCATGAGCACTTGCGGTTCATGGACTCTACTTCGCGCGGCTGGCATTGACTTGTTTGACAGCGTGCCCAGCGGGCCGCGATTGTTCTATTTGAGATTTCGTATTTGAGATTTGAGATTTGAAACACGAAGCGCGGGGCGTTGCCCACGCGATTAAACTAATGTGTCATCCTCAACCGCGCCGTCGTAATTCCGTTGTTATGAAAAAAAGAAAGCCCGGAATAATCCGGGCTTTCAAGGGTTCGACAGCTGGGAACTGAATTAAAACTCACCGACGATTTCACCACCAGTGAAGGTGTTCAAAGCGCCCCAAACTCCTGCTCCTCTTGTCCAACTGTTGGTGCTTTCGCCTGGGTAGTCCATATTCTCGCTAAGGAATTTAACCGCACCGTCACCCAAAAGTGCCTGAGCGCCACCGGTGTGCATGGAACTGGCACCTGGCCAGTTGTTGTTAATTCCGAAGCAGTGAATATATGAAGCGTTTTTGGCGAAAGGTGATGCAAAGTTACCCCAGAATCCATTTGGTCCTGTGCCATCTGCCGCCTGAGCGCCGTATGCCCCGTTTTCACTTGCGTTCGCCATGACACCAGGTTCGTCAGCCATGGACACCAGCAAGCCGCGAAAGACCGCGTTACCATTTCCACCACCGCGTGGCTTGCCACCACCATTCTTGTGATGTCCCGCGACACCAGGCAGCGGTTCAAACGATGGAGTACATGTTTCCATGACCATGATTGTGTTTGATGTTCCGTCCGTAATCGCCCCGATCCGGCAGTGCGTTTCTAAGTTAAACACGCCTGAAAGTGGATGGCCACCACGTCTCCACCAGTCATATCCTTCAGATACGCCGTAAGAGGTCCAGCCAATATTATGCCGGTTTGACCCGCCGCCAAAGGCCGGATCCGACGGACACTCAAAGGCGCTCAATCGCAGTGATTGGAGGTTTTTGCCATTGATCTGTTGGTCCCATGATGGAGCTTGAAAGTTGATGGAACTGAAGAGCGGAGCCTGCTCGATGTAGGGCAGGATCATTGCAACCCAAGTGAAATTACGACGGTTAGCAGCGTTGGCAATGAGACCACCGGCCGCTCTATTCCCCCAATAATCGCATTGCGGAAACATCAGATAGACGTCGTGATAGTTGTGGAACGCGAGTCCCATTTGCTTCATGTTGTTCTTGCATTGGGTTCGACGTGCAGCCTCACGTGCTTGCTGTACCGCTGGAAGCAGCAGAGCAATCAGAATTGCAATAATCGCAATCACAACCAGCAATTCAATGAGCGTGAAACCCAGACGTCTTTTTTGTCTTGTCACCATGTGTTAACTCCCACAAAAAAACTGAAAAACACCAGACACATTACCTGAATCCGATTGGGACCTGCTGAACTGCAGAACACAACTGAACTTTTGGCCTAGGCACAGTGTATCGAGTCTTCGCTGCGAGTCAAATTCCAGATTCGCGAATACTTTCCGAATTTTGAACAAAGTTTCTCACATCTTCAGCCAATGATGCGGTAGTAGACCTTCCCGCTTGGATTCGCAAGTGTTCTGGACGTTCGGCTGACTATGAAACTTCGAAAAAAATCAGCTATTGTCATCGCTTCCGTGTCGTCCATCCTCGTTTTTTTTGTCTTTCTGAGCTTTCCTGACTCAGACCCTGATCGCCTTTTGCGTGAAACAATTCGTGCAGCGCACTCGCAGAATTCTCAGAAAACAATTTCAAATCTGGAGGCGATCCTATCCCGCCATCCTGATCACTTGAATACTCTTATGGAACGTGTTCAGTACTCAAGTTCGGAATCTGAGTCTCTCAGTTTTTTAGCGCGAGTTCAGCATGGTCCGCCCGAGATCGTTGCTCAGGCTCGCCTGCTTGAGGGCAATATTTTGTTGAATCAGAAACGTTGCAAGGACGCTCTTGCCGCATTTCATGAAGCAGTCTGGCTCAGGCCAGCATTTGATGAGGTCCGGTATCGCCTGATCCCATTGCTGGCTTTGCTGCGGAAGCCCGCGGCTGTGCGTGAGCAATTGCAGGCAATTCGCGGGACGCGACGGCTGACACTTTCTGAAATGGACCTTTGGATCACGACCGATGGAAGGCTGACGCCGTTTTCAGAGGCGATCGGCTACCTTGAAGCGTTTCTGGAAGCAGATCCGAACGATGTCGACAGCTTCAGGGCGCTTTGTATCTATCTTGCGGAGGAGTCGCAACAAGACGAGGCACTTAGTCAATTGAAAGCGGGATTGCAGAGGATGCCGGGCAATCCACAGCTTATCGCGCTCCTGGGACATTTTCTGTTGAACAGCGGGCAGATTACTGAAGCCGCGCACGTGCTCAGTTCCCTGGAGCCTGCTTCGGACTCCAGCGTTGAGGAATGGCATGCACTCGGTCAGTTGGCATTCGCTCGGAGGGATTTGAAGGCCGCCAGAACCGCGTCCGAATTTGCAGCGTTGAGTACTCCGTTCGAACGTTCAAGAACGTATCTGCATTACAGGGTGTTGAATGCTCTGGGAGATGCGGAGCAGGCGTCAATTTGGAAGAAGCGTTCAGAGATTCTGAACGAACTGCATGCCGAAGTGGAGACAGTGGGAGTCTCAATCGCTCGCAAGATATTCGATCCACGGCCAGTCATCCGTGTCGCCAGGTTATTGCTGGAACTGAACCGTCCCGTTGAAGCGACGGAGTGGGTGGAGATGGCATTGTCGATGAACGGAGCCGAGACGACGAACGGATCCGCAGAGCCGCTGAGTGAACTTTCGCAGCGTTGTGCTGAGCAATTGGCATCTTATAAAGAACCAACGCTGATCGCGCCTGTTTCGGTGTGGAACTCGATTGAACGTTTGAACTCTGCATCAGTTGCGACACCGCAGCCAGACCAAGCAGGCTTCGAGTCCACTG
The DNA here is from genome assembly GCA_043737515.1 of Candidatus Kuenenia sp. Taxonomy (GTDB): domain Bacteria; phylum Planctomycetota; class Planctomycetia; order Planctomycetales; family Planctomycetaceae; genus SXXK01. Next base: position 6,842 of record JAYTAK010000445.1, read on the forward strand.
AGATCCTGCTGACGGACCATGCTGGTGAAATGGGTCTTGATCACCAGTATGAAAATGGTCACACGGGCCTGAAGTATCTCATTGAAGCGATGGGGGGCGGGGTGAGCACTGTTGATTTTGACCTGGACGGCTGGCCGGATCTTTACTGCCCACAAGGGGGAGCCCTCGGGGAAGGGCCAGAACTTTCACCAGTCTCGGATCAGATTTTTCGCAATCAGATGGGGGTAAAGTTTTTCAATGTCTCTGAGGCTGCACGCATTCGCGAGTTTGGTTATAGCCAGGGTGCTGCCGCAGGAGACATCAACGGAGACGGATTCACTGACATTGTTGTGGCCAATGTCGGCCGGAATACACTGTTCCTCAACTGCGGTGACGGGACTTTTCAAGACATTACCAAAGGCTCCGGCCTGGAGATCTCTTCGTCCATGAGTTCCAGCGTGGCATTGGCAGATCTGGATGGTGACACCGATCTGGATCTGTACGTCGTTAACTACGTGGATGGATTAAAGATCTGCCGCGATGACAATCAGCAGATCGCAACCTGCAATCCTGCGTCGCATGAAGCGGCTGCCGATGAGCTTTACGAGAATCTGGGCGAAGGACACTTCCGTGACGTCAGCGCCGCTTTCAACAGTGGTCACACTTCCGGAAAAGGACTTGGCATCATGATCGCCCGGCTGGACAGCGATCTGCGCCCCGACATTTTTATTTCCAACGACACAACGCCAAATTTTCTGTTCATCAATCGCACAAATACTCAGGGCCTGCAGTTTGAAGAGTTGGGATTTCCAATGGGAGTCGCTGTCAATGGTACGGGACAGGTCCACGCTGGCATGGGAATCGCCTGTGCGGATCTTGATCATGATCTGCGGCCGGACCTGTATGTGACCAATTTCCATCGAGAAGCCAACACCCTGTTCCTGCAGCGGGATCCTGGTTTGTTTCAGGATATGACGGCGACTGCCGGACTTCGTGAACCTACTCTGCCGCTCCTGGGTTTTGGAACACAGGCAGTGGACCTGGATCTTGATGGATGGATGGAACTGTTTGTCACCAACGGCCATATTGACGATCAGCGAAAACAAGGTGTGGATTGGCAGATGACTCCACAGTTGTTTCGCACCGTCGATGGGCTCCACTGGAGCGATGTTTCTGCGCAAGGCGGCCCGTTCATGCATCAGAAAGCACTTGGCCGTGGCGTATCAATACTGGATGCCAATCGTGATGGCCGCCAGGACCTGGCCATTGGCTATCAGGATCGGCCACTGGCCCTGCTGATCAATGAAACATCCGCCCCCGGCAATTCCGTGGTCCTCTGTTTGCTTGGCATCTCCTGCAATCGCAGCGCGATTAATACTGTGGTTCACTGGGAGATCGGCAGCAAGCGAATGATGACAGAACTTCGCGGCGGCGACGGTTACTATTGCAGCAATGAGCGCAGACTGACTCTGGGGCTTGGCACGTCAGAACTGGCAGAGCTGATTGAGATTCACTGGCCCGATGGCAAAGTCGATCAGTTTCGAAATGTCATCGGAAACAAAAGCTATCTTGCTCGTCAGGGCAAGTCGCTGGTGGAAGATTCACTGTAACAGGCTGGCTCACACAGTCCTGTTACGCGGAAGAAAAAGTCTGAACAGAAGCCATGTGACCAGAATGGCCCAGACGGCAGTTGTCGCAACGGCCAACCCCTGCATCGTGAGTTGATTTGTGTTGCCTTGAATCGCACCGAGAATCTCACGTCCGTCCCATCTCTGACCTCCCACGCCCGTCGTGGCAAACATTCCCGCTCCCAGCAAACCCACCAGACTGCTGACACCAAGAGTTGAAGACAGCTGTCGCTGTGGATCATGGGGATTCCGCCGCGAAGTAGCATGGAAAACAATGTTGGAGAGCACGACGGACGAGCAACCAAGGATCATCGCCGACTGCGGAAGCATGTATCCGGCCCCTGGTGCAATCGCTGCCAGTCCCGCGAGACTTCCAGCGGCAGTGCTGTCGGTGAACGGCCGCTTCCACAGAAACGAATTGCAGAAACTCCAGATCAGGATCCCGCAGCCTGTGCCAACCAGCATATTCACCAGTGCGATCATCGCACGACCGTCAGCGTGAAAAGAGTAACCACTGACATGCAGCGACATACCCAGCCACATTAAAAGGACTCCTGTAGCCGAATGCCTGTCCGAGCCGGAACAAACCTGGGATTCGTCATACTTCGGCACCCCGAATAATGCAGAACAACCTGATGCGAGCAGGACAAGTCCCAGACTGAAGTCAACGGCACCGTGCTCCTGCAGCCATCCATCACCGGAAACTGCATGCACTACAGGAGCGAATACCAGCGTGCTCCACAGCACTGTCACGAACCCGAGCCGCATCGCGGTCAGCCGCCGCGACCAAAGGAGTGTCAATGGCAGCACGACGATCATGAAGCTGCACCAGCGGAAAAAAAACTCCAGCAGGAGCGGCAAATGATAGTGCGGACGCTTAACGGCAAACATCGGCCGCTCTGGCCCCACGACCGGCATCATGCTGCCCATTGCCAGATAGTCCAGGTTTCCGAAGATCCCGCCTCGACCGTACAAGTGAGTTTCATCCTCCTTCGCATCCTCAATTTCCATCATCTCCTGCATT
>JAYTAK010000446.1:0-4128 GCA_043737515.1 Candidatus Kuenenia sp.
GTTTCTGCTGGTTCATATGGTCTTTGTGGGGTCAATTCGATATCGTTTGCCGGTTGAGTTTCCGTTGTCGATATTGGCTGCGCATGGACTTGTGGCGCTGCGGCAACGATGGAACCGAGGGACACGACGTGACGGCGAACCGCAGTCCGGCGTGACCTGATTTTGTCCAGTCCGCGGACATGGATGTCGCGATTGGCGAGGAAACATGAAGGTCTGGCCCGTTCTAAAATGGATGTTCTTCTTTGCGCTGGCGATCGCAATTGCCGTCAGCGTCGGCGGCGTCTGGCTATGGAAGAACAGCGACCGACTCATTCGCCAGCAGGCGATGCAAACGTTTGATAAGGCCGCACCCGGTCTGAAACTGCGGATTGACGGCATTCAGCTCATCAGCTCGTCGTCACTGCGCGTGACCGGAATTGAAATTCGCGACCGCGAATCCAACCGTCCGATTCTGCGTGCCAAAGAAGCGACGGCAACGGTCGATGAAACACAGTTGATGGAGCAACAAAATGTGATCGTCCGTTCGATCCGGGTTTCGGGTGTGGAAGTTCTGCTGAAGCGGGCCGAAGACGGTCGCTGGAATTGGCAGGATTATCAGTTTCATCCGATCAGCGACAATCCCCTGATTCCGCCGAGCATCATCCTGGAAGATATCCGCGCTCAGATTCAACTCGAGCATGGCGAAGGAATTCCTCCTGCGAGCCTGATCGTGACGTCGCCGTTGTTCCAGGCCATACCGAAGTCTGCGGAGGCGTATGACTTTTCTGGCAGCCTGGCCTTGCCGGGGGCCGGGAATCTCGCCCTCAATGGTAACTGCAATCTGACCACAAAAGAATGGAATCTGCGAGGGCAGGTCGCAGGTATCACGGCAGATCAGTCTTTAATGGATCTGGCCAAGGCGACCGCACCGCAGTTGGCTGGACAACTGCAGCAGCTCGATGCAAGAATTGCCAGCGTGTTGCCTTCACCTGTGGAATCACGGACTGTTGCGGCAACTCCCGAAACCAGTGCCATCGTAGTTGGCGGCAGCAGTGTGTCACCTCGATTTCTGGGAGTTCTGGACGTCGATTTTCTGGTTGAAAAGCGAAAGGAGCACACGGTTCCCGACTTGCGATTGAAGGTCGAAGTTCGGGACGGACAGTTAAGCTCGCCTGTCGTCCCTGTTCGGCTTTCTGACGTTCGTGCCACGTTCTTTTGGGACAACAGCAACGTTTCCTTCAGGCTGCTGAATGCCCGCGACGGCGAGGCACTGGTGACGGGGCAGTTTGCGATGGAGCTTCGCGAAAACGCGCCCGCACCGACGGCTTCGGTGCATCTCGAAAAATTCCCGATCACTAAAGACTTGCAGCCACTCCTTCCTGAAAAATCCCGGAAGCTGTTCGACCACTTCCAGCCGACAGGCACTGTTTCCGGCGACATCACAGCGCAGCAGTTTCCCTCTGGCAAGTGGTTGCCTACTGCGATAGACGGAGTCGCGGAAAATGCGACGGTCCTGTTTCATAAGTTTCGATATCCAGTCACCGCCGTCAAAGCGACGCTGCATCAAAGGCCGCTGGCACCCGATGCCGCTACGATGGACTCAGTCGTCTGCGACATCGTGGCGAACGGGATGCTCGGAAAGCGTCCGGTACAGGCGTCCGGCTGGATCCGAAATCCCGGGCCTGCACTTGAGCTGGACTTTCAAATTGACGTTGAGGATTTGGCCCTGGATGGACAGTTCCGTGATGCGCTGGATGAACAGGGCCGCAAAGTTGTCGATAGTCTGAACGTCAGTGGACTTGCAACCTCCAGAGTCGAATGTCACCGCAACCCTGGCCTGGATCAACCGACCGACATTCAACTGTTTACGACGGTTAAGGAGGGCAGCGTTCGCTTCAGCAAGTTTCAATACGAAATCACGGGACTCAGCGGTGAGCTGTCGTTTGACTCGAAAGCAAAATACTGGCGGTTTACGAATCTGCACGGCTGGCACGACAAAGGAGAACTGACCGCTGGTGGCAGTTTCCGCGGCCTGCCAGCTCCCGGTGTACTGCAACTGACGATCAATGCGGAGAATGCGAAACTGGACGCCGATCTGTTCAATGCTCTGAATCCGTCCTCGCGGACTCTGTGGACCATGCTGCAGCCGGAAGGGTCCGTCGATCTGACAACCAAAATTGACTGGACTGCGGCACCGGGTCAGATCCCGGTGGTGGAACTCGACAACGTCCGCATCTTTGATGCCTCGATCTATCCCAAGCCCTTTCCGTATCGCATGCACATCAGTGAAGCCAAACTCAGCTACAAGCCCAATGATCCGGAATTCGCCGGAGTCCAGCACTGCACCATTGAGACGCTGACCGCAGATCACGAAGGGGCACCAATTGTCGCCAGCGGCTGGGCAGAATTGGCACCGGACGGTTACTGGCAGATGCATCTGAACAATCTCAACGCGACGGACCTGAAGCCTGATGATGAATTCCGTGCCGCATTGCCTGACAACTGGCGCGATACACTGTCGCGACTCTCGCAGGCTGGCCGCGTTTCCATTGAATCGTCGGAACTGGAATTTCGTGGCGTGACAAACGGCAGTGCTCCGACGACAGCGGCCTGGAGTCTCAACATGCGCCTGAAGCAATGTGCCGTTTCAGCCGGTCTGGAATTCACAAACGTGTCGGGCATGGTCGTCGCAAACGGTGTCTGGGATGGATATCACCTGCACAATACCGGACATATTCGACTCGATCAGGCCGAAGTTCTTGAAATGACCATCACTGATATCGATGGGCCATACACAATGACAGAGGATGAACTGGTGTTGGGATGCCGTGAGATTATTCAGCGACAGATTCAGCCCGCTGAGGTTGCCCTGGATCGACGAATTAAGGCGAATGCCTATCGCGGCAAACTGGAAATGGACGGGATGATTGACCTGAAAAAAGGCAGCCAGTACGAGTTTTTTGCGGAACTCAAGAATGCTCTGCTGGAAAACTACGCCGCTCGCCACATCCCCGATCAGCCAAACCTGAAGGGAGTTGTGAATGCGTGGCTGTTTGTATCAGGCGACGGTGACTCCGCAGCCAATCTCAAAGGCAATGGTCAGGTGCTGATCGATCCTGCTGCGTTGTACGAAGTGCCCGTAGTTCTGGAAATGCTTAACGCATTGTCCAGTCTGCAATTCGCTGTGCCGAATCGGGCTGCCTTTGATTATGCGTTGATGTCGTTCAAAATTCGCGACGAAGCGTTTGAATTCGAACCCATCGATCTCGTCGGCAACTCCCTCGCGTTGCGTGGCCGTGGCCGAGTCGGCTTTGGCGGTGATGTGTCTTTGGACTTCTTTTCGCGTCCACCTGTCACTCCAAATCCGATCAAGAATATTATCATGTCCAGTACGACGTCACTTGTCACCGTTCAGGTCCGTGGCACAACGGCAAATCCGCAAACAACCCGAGGAAGTCGCAAGATCGACGATTCGATCCGCGACTTCTTCGGTGCCTTCGAACCTCGCCCCGGTGCTCCGGTTCCCACGCTCAATATTCCCCGCATGTTCGGCGTCCCCAACGCCTCGCAAGGTGCAGCCAATGTGAGTCCACAAGGAAGCCGTCGCTGAGGTTTTTCGGACTTCCTTGAACGCCGATTTACATGACCGCGCTGCGGCGTTCTTTTCGCATGGGCGTGAACAGGAGTGCGAGTCGGCGGAGCGACATCGCCTACGTAGCTCAGTCGTCTACGTAGCTCAGTCGCTCCGTCGACTGAGATTCCCTGGCACCAGCGTCGTTCTGTCGCGAACGTCGGATCAGGATCGGCGCAATCATAACTGTCAGATTTAAATCCTTTCTTTCGAACAACTGCGCATTTTGCACGCATCTTTTCGACCGTTGTTCTTTCGGATTTCGAAATTCGGGTTTCGGATTTGCGGCTTCGCCGCGCTAGGCAGTGGTGTAAGAGTTATTTGACATAACTCGTTTAACGCCAAGCCGCAGGCGACCGCGTGCCCAATCCCCATCGACGCCTCAGCCTTGTCGTTCAACAAAAAACTTCGTCAGCGTGTACGCCTCATCATGCAACCTACGGCAGCAACCACAGATAAACACAAATTCACACAGATATAAGTCAACTGTCAATCTGTGTTCATCCGCGTCCATCTGT
>JAYTAK010000447.1:0-9449 GCA_043737515.1 Candidatus Kuenenia sp.
CCGGGGTTGGAGGGCGCCAGCCCGAAACCCCGGGGCTTCCTTCGCTCCGCTCAGTCCAGCCCCGGCCACCCGATCCATCAAAGCACGACTGACCGAGCACTAGATTCGTGCGGGCTGACTCTGCATCGATCGTGAGCGGAATGGTGCGAAATCGAGAGGTCGGCAGATTCAGATATCCTGCCATGAATTCGGCGTAGTACCGACTGTGTGCAAACAGTCGATCAAAGCTCGCGGCGTTCTGCGACACCAGTTCTCTGGCCTGCGATTTCCACGGTTCCGTCAGCGCGTCGAGAAAGATGTCGTCGCCCTGCAGCAGGCACGCAATGCGCCCTGAAAAGCGGGTCTTCAATTCCGGCACAATTCCTGACAACAGTGCATTACTGAACAGCACAACGTCCGGGCGCAGATCGTCGCACAGAAAGTCGATCAGTTCTTTGATCTCAGCCTTTTGAGGCCCCGCAGATCCGCGCAGTAAATCGATCGTCAGAGCACCCAGTTGACTGGCATCGGTGCTGCTGCTTCCCTGTGACAGAAACCGCACGACTGCCGGACGATCCAGCCAACGTTTGAAAAGTCTCGGCAGCAGTTTCCAGCCCGGCAGTTTTGAATCCAGATAAACATTGATGCCGCCAAGAAACACGCGCGAAGAGGATTCATTTTCTTCATCAACGCGAATGGGCGTATAAGTCGGCAGCAGCACCGCATCCGCCCCCGCCAGCCGCAGCGCGCGAGCCAGCGTATTGTCCTGCATACACGATCCACAGAACATCCCCGCTCCACCAGCCGTGATAATGGCAATCTTCAAATTTACACCCGCGGCAAAGCTCCGTTATTCGCAAGATCCCTGAATCAGATTCGAAGTTTCCGGTTGCTCCCCGATCTGACAATGAGCAAACACACTACCCCGACACTCCGTCATCAAGCCCAAGTTCTCTCAGCCCTGTCTTTGTCTCGGCTGCTTTTGCGTCTCCTTGATCATGTTCCACCTTCATCTGAAAGCTGACCTCGATTTTCAAATCCGGTGACGTGGCGTATTTACTGAGCACCTTGGTGTAGAACTGCATCCATTTTTGCGGCGGAACATTGCCGCTCCATCGGATGGTGCGAGGGCCAGAGGTATCGACAATCACCGGAGTGTCGTCCTTCGTCGCGATGCGGACCTCGGCGATGGCTTCACCGCCGCCAGCTTTGGCCGATGCCGTGAACGCACCTCCGTCCTTGCCCGCGATGAATATGCCTTTCGAATCAATCGATCCACCAGTGGCGGCCCATTCGACTTCTGCGACCATGATTGGTTGGCCGTATTGGTCGAGTCCTGAATAGGAAAACGAGGCACGTTCTCCCGGCTTCACAATCACATGTTCCGGACGAACAACAAGTTGAGCAAGGCGTGGTGGCTCTCGGAGTTTCTGAGCCTCGTCGGCTTTGAGAATGAATACGTCATCTGAGATCTCTACGTCTGCGTCGAACAGACTCTCCTTGAGTTTTTGCAACTTCAATCGACCGGCAGAGTCTTTGATCGCGTAGCCAATGATACCGTCGGTAACGCCAGCCGCGATTGTGCGTTTGATGGATTCAAGATTGATCAATCTCGGCAACATCGGCGACGAGTAGAAAGCATCCCGAACGGCCTTGGTGGACCATTCGTTCATTGACGCTGGCCAATACGTCATCAATTTCCGAGCGGGGATCGCATCGACGATCTCGTCGAGCCCTCCGCTGCTGCCAAGTCGCTGCAGGTAGATTTCCAGTAACGACCCCGCGGAACTGGACGTGATGCTTCCCAGGTCAATGTGCTTCAGCTTGTTGTCTTTGCCCAGGAGGTACAGATGTCGGTACGCTCGAAAGATCGACTCATCCAAATCTCGCTGTGCATTCTTCAGATTTCGACTCAACAGATTTGTCTGGCTGGGATCGATGCGTTTCTTTGTTTCTGCATCGTCGTCGATATCTTCCCATGCCAACGCTTCCCGAGCCTTATCCTGAAGATTCTCGGCTGGATCGACTGCGACAAAGATCAGTGCCGATTTGAAGGTTCGCCCTCTGGTGCCAGAATCTCTGACAATCGTCTCCATGAGTTGCAGCGTCGCCTTGTCCTGAGCTGGATAGTCCGTGCTCATCACAACCAGCGTTAGTTTTGGATATTCCTTGACATCATTGCTTTGACGCGGAAAGAACTCCCGTTCGACCAACTTGCAGGAATCGGTCGTGTTTTTTCGGAGCAAGTCGTCTGTGCGTTTGCGGATTCGGTCTTCGATCGGCTTCGGCTGCACGCCCCCGCGTCGGGAGACTAGCACTTGATTCAGATTCGGTGCCAGTCCAAAGCGATATCGATTCCGTTCCCATTGCAAATAGAAACATGTGCTCGCCAACCCTTCAAGTACAGTATCAATGTCCGCCGTATTGAATTCAGGTCCGCAGACGCCGGTCTTGATTTCCGCAACGGACGCCTCAGCGCGGCTCTGACTTTGTCCGCCGTTAGATTCAAAGAAGATCGCGGTCGCAACTTTGCGATGCATCTGCGCCTTGCTGATGGCCTCAGTGGATTCCTTGTCCAACTTCAGGCTGTGCGACTGGCCGGACTTCCCGGCGATATCTGTCGTGACCGGAATCTCAAGTTCACTCGCACCGAGCTGCTCAAAAATGGCCGCCCGGAATTGTGCATTCTCCAATGGAGCTGAGCCCAGTGTGATCAGTGGTTCGCGAGAATCCTTACGATGGTCTTCTTTGAAATTGTGTGAAACCCAGAGGGCGAGCAGTCTCAAGATTCCACGAGTCCGTTGAAAACGAGGCAGACTCTGCCACTTCCGTTCGAACACCGAGATCACGGATGGGTGGAACGGATACGACGCCTTAAACTGTTCAAGGGCTGAATCACGGTCCACACCTGCAAGTTCCGAAGAATGCTCGCTGGCCCATTCAGCGTATGCCGCGACAGTCGCCTTGGAATCCGTATCAAAACCGCTCCATTCGAACAGTCGGCGACGAATAATCTCCGACATCTCTTTGTCCGCTGACATCAGGATCGCTTTGCCGACTCGGTCGCAGAGTTTTTTGATGGAATCGTGATCACGCTGATCGTCCGGATTCATTTCCAGATCGGACCGCGGAATCGAAACGCACAAGACGGCGTTATTGCGCGCACGGATCTCTTCGCAAAGGTTCTGGAGAAAGTTAAAGAACTGGTCCCGCATGCCGATCTTTCGGCCAATGCTGACGTAGTTCAGCAGCTCGTCCATGAGAATCAGGATCGGGCCAGGCGGCAGCATTTGTCGAATGACATCACCAGCCGGAGCTAATCGCTGTTCGTCGTGTTGAGCAACTTCAGCAAACAGGCGTTCTTTCTCTTCCCGCGTGCGACCCAGTTGCCAGGCGATTTCACCCCACGGCGTCAGGCGCGTCGGCTCATCGTCGCCGCTGCGGCCTGTGAGAGCATCAAACTCAGTTCCGACAAACACGGCAACATCTGCCTGCGGCAACGAAGTCACGTCCGCCTTCCGGAGAATCGAATCGACGCCTTTCCAATTTTTCGCAGCATCTCCTCCGCGCGCCAAATGGTAAAGTGTTGTCAAAGCATGCGTTTTTCCACCACCGAACTGTGTTGCCATATTGAACACGGCTGATGTTTCGACCTGGATACCATTCAGTCGTCGAGCGACCTGGGCAGACAGATCCAGCAGGCTTCCTGTCAAAAACGTCCGGTCAAAGAACCGAGCAGGATCCGTGTAATCTTTCGACACGTTCTCACGCCCGGTCCGGATGTGATCCAAATGTACGGCAAATTCCGATGCATCCAAAGGGCGTCCATCACGCAGATCTTCGCGAGGAGTGACTACCTGATACCAAGGCTTTAACTTTGCCATAGGAGTTGATTATTCTTTATTTTGGTCGGATTGGTGGGCAGTTCGAATGAACTGAATCAGGTTTTCAAAGGCTGGATTCGTAAGCGGCAGATAGCCCTTCTTTGCAGCTTTTCCAAGATGCAGGTCCGGATCGTCCTGCACTGCGATAAAGGCATGCGTCCACGCTTTGGGCGAGAATTCGGAAATGCTGCGGAGTTTGAGCACACAGTCGAAGAAAGCGTCAATGCATGGCGTATCAGCATGTCCCTGTAGAGCCTCTCGGCACAATGATTCGAGCATTCCGTCTGCCTGACCGTCCGGAAAGATGTAGATTCCAATGCGAGGCGAACTTTGTGTGATTTCCGCATGAGCAGATGGAACATTCAGCCGGGCATTCAGAAGGCTGCTCTTCACAGACGCCAGCGATCGCACGGCTGCCGTTCTGGTTGCCTGTGGCTCAAGTTGTTCCGCCGTGGCATTTGCATCAGGAACAATGCTATCAGCATCTCGAAGAATCACGAGGGACTGAACTTCCGAAAACGCCGGATCATTCACCAGAATCCTTAGGCTGCTGCCGAGGATCGTCTTTCCGCCCAAGGGAAGGACCTGCACCTGGGCTGATGCCAAATGATGTTCTAACAGCAATTGATCAACAAAGTCTTTGTCATGGGTACCTTCCACAAGAATGATATGCCGAACACCGCTCTCGATTTTGCTCTTTGACATCGCTGCATTTATCCTCGAATCTCGAACTGACCTTCTCGAACGGCCGGGAGCAGCTCTTCGTCGTATCGAACTGATTTATGCCCATGCTCCGTCCGGTCAATCCGAAAGATTGCGAGATCTTCCGGCTGCGACGCAAACGAGTCCACCGCCGACATCACCAGTTCGTCATTGTGTGTTGTTGCAACAATCTGCACGTCGTGCTCAATACACATCCTGCTAAGCAGCGTCCAGAGTTTTGCCATGACGGAATAATGTAACCCGTTATCGATCTCGTCGATCAGCAGAAGCCCCTGACGACAACTGGTGACTTCCACAATGATAGAGAAAAACCGCACAAATCCCTCACCGCACGCGGCCAGTGGAATCAGCGATGGCAGACCAAGATCAACATAGACGGAAGATCCGCCATACTCGGAAAGAACTTCGACTCCGCTGACGCGTGGTTCAATAATCTTCAGAGCCTCAACAACATCGTGATCCTGCTTGATGCGAACCAGATGGCTGAACTGACGGGCATCACGTTCCATCGTGGAGTACGACCGAGCAGACAAAAACGTGCAACGGATGAAGTCGTCCCGTTCCATCGGAATCATCTCGTGTTGTCGAAGTTCCCGATCGAACTTTGCCTTTGTCACGACTTCGCGATCATTTGCGTCCTGGTAAGTGAGACGCAGCGAGTCGATCGTCAGTTCATCATCATACGAAGCGGTGCCAACTCCCGACTCCATATCATCGCTGCTGGCGGACAACCGAGATTCGATTTCCAGAACGCGATTGCGAACTTCATTGTCCCATCGCCCCTCCACATGAATTAGAGTCCTGGGATTCATCCCATAGAACAAGCAGCGCCACACATTGTCCGGCAGAACGTTTGCAATTCGTTGTCCGCGAAGAAAGGAAATCGTGTTCGGCATGGACGGGTTGGTTGCGCCACACAGCAGAAACAGGGATTCCAGCACCGATGTCTTGCCCGCATTGTTCTTTCCGAGCACAAGATTGATGCGGGACAGATCATCGATCTGCAATTGCTGTATACCGCGAAAGTGTTTGATTTGAAGTGTGTGGAACATTCGTTTTCTCCTTGATGTTTTCCGCGTCAGTACTATTTTGATTGAAGGATACCGACTTCTGTTCGTTTTATCGCTTACACGACGGGGCTTCCATTTACTGGACTAATCGACTCGATCGAACATCGTGCTGGCGATAGAGCACACAGCCAAGATGGTCAATCCGGCGGGCGAATGCGAATTCGGGACGACTCGACAGTCGCAATTGCTCCCGAAAGAAGCTCCGATCCATGAAGCGCAAGCACATGCGCAGCGACTTTTCCCTGTTGTCGCGCAGGGATGTTCACGAGTCGGACGATGCCGCGATGTGGTACGCCCCACAGGATCGCCAAATCCCCAAAGTCTTTGTCCAGCGTGATAAGGATTCGTTCGTCATGAAAAGTTTCCCTAAGAATCTCCACATCACCCGGATCTTCGGCGCGATCACCCACCCAGTCCACATCGTGGCCTGCAGCGATCAGCAGCGCTTTCGCACCGCCCCAGACGCAGGAATCAAGCAACAACTTCATGGTGTCGCCTCGGCGACGAATTCCAACGGCTCGATTCGCTCATGTCCCACATGGCGGCGAGCGAACACGAGACAGGCCTGGATGTCTGCCAACTCGAGCCAGGGATATCCTTCAAGAATTGTTTCCGCTGTGTCTCCCACCGACAGCATTCCAAGCACGTGCTCGACCGCCAGACGACGACCACGGATAATCGGCTTCCCGCCGAAAATCGCGGGATTCACCGTGATTCGTCGAAGTAGTTCGGTTTCATTCATGGTTTTTTGCCTTTCGGATTTGAAATCTGTTGTTGCACAACGTCCGCCAGCGTAGTGCAGGCAGGCAGAAATGTCCTCGTGAGTGATGCCAGGATAGTTCTCAAAGATTTGTTGCTCGGACCAATTATTCGCCAGCAACTCGATGATGAACTCCACCGGGAGACGAGTTCCCCGAATGACAGGCTTGCCAACCAGTACCTCGGGATTGATTTCGATTCGTTCTTCCCAGGTCATATTTCACCTCACTCGAATCGTCGATAAGTCTAACCGGCCATATCCGCAGACTCCTGGACTGCAGTATCACTCCACTACGCTCACCGCTAATCAGTTTTCCATTGAAGGCTGGCCTTAAGATTGTTCATGCGGTTGTACGGGATGATTTCCTCCCGCTGCAATCGCCCAACAACGATCGCTGTATGTACATGGATCTTCTGCGCAAATGTCCGAATGGACTGTTCAGAGCAATCATGGCTTTGTGTGAATTTAGCCACTTCGCTGCACCGCTGACCTTACCGCCGGGGATTTCCGGGACAAGAGCCAATGCCACTCCAGACGCTGTCAGCCAGTCGAGCTTTTCGCTCCTGATAGTTGGATTCCAGATTGTTCCAGAATCGAGCAGGCACGGCGGTCACTTTCTCCAGACGCAACGCGGTGTCTGGGGAAATCCGCTTTACCCCACTGATCAGTTGGTTGATATGTTTCGAAGTGAAACCAGTTCGTGCTGCCAACTCTTTTTGACTGATCCCCAGACCGTCAATCGTTTCCTGCAAAATATCGCCCGGCTCCGTTACGTAATCTGGTTCGTACGGATAATTCTGCCGTGCTTTCTTCGCCTTCGCCACCACCGATCTCCATCATCGACTTTCATGACCACTGATAGTTTACCACTCTGGTAAATTCACGGCAACGCACGAGATTTATTGTTCACGAATTCGCAGGCCGTTTTCCTGCACGATCCAGAGCCGACCAGGGAGTGGTTCCACCCCGATCAAGGGAAGCAACTGTACGACAAGTTTCAAGACAGACGGTTTCGACTGAGTACGAGGTCGCAGGACGATGATTCCCGGATGATCGCCCGGCGGATAAGCACGAATATCAGCGAAATCCAGGTCAAGTGTGATCAACGCTCGACCCTCTGACTGACCAACCAGGGCAAGTCCGGGATCGGGGTTGCCCACCATCTGCTGGTCATGGATCGTCAGAGCATCGTGCCCCGACTCTCGAAGTATTCCAGCAACTTCAATCGGCAGATTTTCATCAATCTTGAATTCCATCTATGCGGCTCCAGGCACAAGCGGAACGAATCGCTCTCGTACCAGTTCCGCCGCATAGGAGATGGAAGCATCAATGTCTTCGTTTTTCAGCGACGGATAGCTTTTTAGAATCTCCTGGCGCGTCAGCCCCGCAGCAAGATTGTCCAGAACGACAGACACCATCACACGCGTTCCGCTGACACACGCTTTGCCGTGGCAGACCTGTGGGTCAACGGTTACTCGATCCTGCCATTTCATCAGTTTCTCCTTTGAAGTCCACAAAAAAACTCATCTTACAAACCAAGTCCTTTTTTTCTCGCAAGAACGCCGTCCACCCAGCGTTTTTCTTCGCATTCTTTGGGGTAGAGGGCGGACAGTGACTGAGCCAGTTTCCAGAAGCGGGCGTCTTTGCCGATGCCGTCTTCGACGAGGAATCGTTTCAGCAATTCGCCACGACCAGCGGCGAAGAGGATCATCGACTGGTGGACTCGATCGAGAACCGTGCTTCCGGCGGTTGGTCCCTGAAGATCGCCCCAGGTGGCACTGTTGCTGGCCGGTTCTTCGGCGACCATTTCTTCGAAGAGCGATTTCTGCGTCGCCTTTTTCTTCGCTGCCTTACCACCGGCCTGTGTGGCAGTAGCTGAACCTGATTTTCCGAAGAGCGATTCCGCACGCTCCTTCACAGGCAACATGCGAGCCTTGTCCCCTTTGACTTCGACCAGCGTCTGGCACTGTTCCAGATGTACGCCTAGTCCCTGAGCAATCTTTCGAGCCGCATCGTACTCCAACGTGAACCCGCTGAGCCTGGACCCGGAAGCTGACGCATCCGGCTCGCCGTCTTCAGCTAACTCCTCGCTGTCACCTTCCCCGCTTTCCGCTTTCGGCTTTCCGCTTTCGGCTTTCCGCTTTCCTTCCCGCCTCCCAGCGTCCATAACCACATCGCGGTCAACCGGGCATCCGGCTCCAGGCCAGCGGCATCAGCATCTTTGAAGATCAACGACAGGGCTTCGGTGGAGACAGCCGCCCAGACAAATTCCAGATACTCGCGTAGTTTAGCCGTATCGCCGTTGGCTTTTTCAACTCGGCTGTAACGACTGAAGACTTCCAGTGCCGGACCGAGGCAGGCAAAGATCGCATCCGCCCCGACGACTCCTTCCGATGCCAATCTCGGCATCCACTCATGAATCCGCTTCGGCAACTCGCCCAGCACATCCCGCCACTCGCCGACCGATTCAGACAAGACGCCAGTTAAATGCTCGCGCGGGCGGCAGACTATGTGAATTGAGGATTGAAGCGAAGCGGATCCTGATGCTTGTGTCCTCGTTTGCAGTTCAGTGTCGATCGGCCACGACCCTGTAACAATCCACCCGGAATCGATCACAGCACCTAGGATGGCTTCCCAAGATACCGTATTGCTGTCCGCGAAGACAATAACGCCAATTCCACTCGGCCGAAGTGCGCTGCGTGCCGACTCGAGAGCCTTAATCATTTCGGCCCTGTAGAATTCAGGAGATTTGACAGTCCCCTCGGAACTCACATTGGCATTTGTCACGATGATTTCATCGTCTTGTTTTACCAATCCCGCAGAGTGCAGTTCTGGATGCACAACCTTAAGAAAATCACGTTCCCAAACGAAGAATACGTTAGACAGGTCAGAGTAAGGAATCGCAGCAAAGTATGGTGGATCCGTAAATAACACGGGGCGGATTCGCGGTTTGTCGGTATCAGACGGCAAGGTCCGGTGTGACGTAAGTTGTTTGCTGGAACAGTTCTTCGGCTCTTCCTGCTTTGATCCATG